>JALOMC010000015.1 GCA_025455665.1 Chitinophagaceae bacterium
CTTTTCGGGAGCCGCCGCCGCTTCGCGGGCCATGTCGGCAAAAAAATCACG
Organism: Chitinophagaceae bacterium; assembly: GCA_025455665.1. Lineage (GTDB taxonomy): Bacteria > Bacteroidota > Bacteroidia > Chitinophagales > Chitinophagaceae > Phnomibacter. The sequence goes on from JALOMC010000015.1 coordinate 52, forward strand.
CTGATAATTGAGCAGCTCCTGGCGCAGCTGGCGGGCAGCTTCCAGCGTGCTCAGGGTGGTCACAAATTGATTGCGGATGGTGAACGGAAACGAAAGCAACCCATTTTCGGTTTCCTGCAAATGGCCGCGGCTGCTGGCCTGCTCAAACAAGATGCCGATGCCACCCTGCATGTCAGGAAAGGTGCTGCCTTTGCCGTAATAGAAATCATCGTAGCCCTCTTTGGTAAAATACAGACTACCAATGCGATCGAGGAATCGGGCATGATAAGCGCCTATTTTACCAGTGAGCTCCTGGTTTTTCAAAGGAGTGAGCGGGTGCACCCTGCTGGGTACGCCCGGCTGAAAAAAGAAAGTGCTATTGCTGCCCATTTCATGATGATCCGTCAAAATATTGGGTTTCCACTGGTGAAAATATTGAAGGCGATTGCGGCTTTCGCGGTGTACGGCCGGCAGCCAGTCGCGGTTCAGATCGAACCAATAATGATTGAATCGTCCTCCGGGCCACACTTCGCTGTATTCGCGGCTCTGGGGGTCGGCCACCAGGTTTTTACTCTTGTGTTGGTTAGCCCAGGTAGCAAATCGGTTCAGCCCGTCGGGGTTGAAGCAGGGATCCAGCAAAATGACCGTATTGGCCAACAAGTCGTCAATAGCCGGGCTTTGGGCCGCTGCCAGGTAGTAGGCGGCCAACAAAGCCGCATTGCTGCCACTGCTTTCATTGCCATGAATGCTGTAGCCCATTACCACTACTGCCGGCATGGCCGCTGTGTTTAAGCCGGCCGATTTGGCAGCATCAGTTAGTGCCAGGTGCTGTTGGCGAATCTCTTCGAGGCGGGCATGATTGGCGGCCGAGGTGATAGTCAGCAGCAGTTGCTGGCGCCCCTCGTAGGTAGTGCCGGTCACCTGCAGGCTCATACGACCGGGGGCGGCGGCTGCCACGGCTTTCATGTATTGTACCAGCTTATCGTGGGTTACATGCCACTCTCCCACCTCGTGGCCTATCACACTGGCCGGTGTAGGAATGGCAGGATTGTACGTTACCGAATCGGGCAGGTAATACGACAGTGGTTGGGATTGGGCAGAAAAAAAGGCCAACGATAAAAAGGCCAACCCACGCAGCCGAAGCCGGATCAATGATTTCATATAGCTTGTTTGTGATATGCTTTTAGGCGCCAAAAAAAGGAAAACCCTTCCGAAGAAGGGTTGAATTCTGTATGCCATGAAAAAGGGCTTTAGAATGGCAGGTCGTCGCCCAAATCGGCCGCCGACATGGCTTGCGATGGTGCGCCCGGGGCAGCAGCTGGCTGTTGGTAGCCGCCGCCATCAGCACCCGATTGGCCACCTTCGCTACGGGTGCCTACTAACTGCAAACTCATCACCCGCAGTGATAGTGTAGCACCAGCCGTGCCATCGTTTCTAGTAAACTGGCGAACCTCGGGCAGTCCTTCCACATACACCTGCGATCCCCTCTTCAAGTAGGGCACCACACCGGTACGATCCGTCCAGTAGGCACACTCCACCCAGGTAGTTTTTTCCTTCTGGGCGCCGCTACTGTCTTTGTACCGTTCGGTATGTGCTACCGTAAAATTGATGACATTCTTTCCATTTACCTGATTCAACTGGGCATCCTTTCCAAGGTTGCCAATTACCTGCAGCTTAATCATACTTGACCTTGTTTAATGTTTACAGCAAATTATTCGAGTAGTTGTTAAAGATAGCGGACAGTATCTGTAAATCCCTTGCACAAGAAACTGTTTTTTCAGCTTTCGACTTTCAAAGCCTTCACAATATAAGCAGGAGCATATAACCATTGGTAATTTTGAGCATCACAACCACGCTATGAAGAATCCGCCTTTCAATAAGCAAAACCTTTTCTTACACGGTCCGGTGTTTGAAGGCGAGGTTTACGTAAATGAACGCAGTTTCCTGTCCAATAAAAACCAACAGCATGCTGAAGCATTTTCGCCGGTCAAGCTGCTGATTGATACAGGCTCCAACATCTCAGGGCTCGATTATCGTATTATCAATCAGCTGAGCCTTACAAAATACGAATCGCCAGCAGAAGTAGACGGCGTTGGCGGTATTCACAGTGTGGGGCTTTATCGCTGCGTACTTTTTCTATCCATTTTTGGAATGAAAGGCCTGCCGCTGGATGTGGTAGCCGGCGACTACAAAAACAGCTCGTATAACGGCGTCATTGGCCGCGATGTACTACAATACTGCCGGTTTACCTTTGATGGCCCTGGCAACAGCTTTGCCCTGGAAGCCATTGATTTTTAACCCGTTACAGTCGTTAACAGTTTTTCTGGCGGTCGTCGGCTAACTTTGCTGGCCTGTATCCGGACTATGAACCCGGCTAGTACAGTTTTTACATGAGCAAAAAAGGAAAAGTACTCGTTGCCATGAGTGGTGGCATAGATAGTACTGTAACCGCCCTGATGCTGCACGAACAGGGCTTTGAAGTGGTAGGCATCACCATGAAAACATGGGACTATGCCAGCAGCGGTACAGGCGCCAAGGGCAAAAAAGAAACCGGCTGCTGCAACCTCGACAGCTTCAACGACGCCCGAATGGCGGCGGTGCAACATGGCTTTCCCCATTTCATCCTTGACATCCGAGACGAGTTTGGCGATTTTGTAATCGAAAACTTTGTAGAGGAATATTTGGCGGGACGCACCCCCAACCCCTGTGTGATGTGCAATACGCACATCAAATGGCGGGCCTTGCTGAAGCGAGCCGACGCACTGGATTGCGAGTTTATTGCTACCGGACACTATGCCAACATTCATCAGCATACCAATGGCCGCTACTACATCAGCAAAGGACTGGACGATACCAAAGATCAAAGCTACGTATTGTGGGGCCTGCAGCAAGATTTGCTCAGCCGCACCCTACTGCCGCTGGGTGGCTACCGCAAAACAGAAATACGGCAAATGGCCGAAAGTTTTGGATACCCGGAACTGGCCAAAAAAGCTGAGAGCTACGAAATTTGCTTTGTGCCCGACAACGATTATCGTGGATTTTTGAAGCGCAGGGTAAATGGCCTGGAAGAGCAGGTAGCCGGCGGCTGGTTTGTAGACAAAACCGGAAAAAAACTAGGTCAGCACAAAGGGTACCCATTTTACACGATAGGACAACGCAAAGGGTTGGACATAGCAATGGGACGCCCCGTGTACGTGACGCACATAGACCCCGACACCAATACCGTGGTACTGGGCGACGAAGAGGACCTGAACAGAATTGAAACTACGGTAGCGAAAGTAAACTGGCTGAAGTATGATGCCGTCGCCGACGGTATGGAGGCAATCACCAAAATTCGCTACAAAGACAAGGGCAACCTGAGCAGTTTATACAGCATGGATCCGCAAACGGTCGGGGTAAGATTTTACGAAGAGGTGAAAGGCATTGCTCCCGGCCAAAGTGCCGTTTTTTATGAAGGAAATGACGTGATTGGCGGGGGCATTATTCAACGCTACTGATCCTGCAGCATTGGATTGTACTATCTTTCCCTATTGTCAGGCATACTTAAAGAAGCACCACCATCGTTTTGAGTAGTATGAAGAAATGGATGTTTGCAAGTGGAATAGCACTGATCACCCTTTACGGATGTGGCGAAAAGACCATCGGTTTGAACGTGCCGCCGCTGGAAGACTATTTTCCGATGGCGGTGGGCAAGTTTATTACCTATCGCATCGATAGCACCATACCTACCCAATTTGGCGCCGATACTACTGTGCGCAGCTATCGGGTACGAGACACCTACAATGCCGAAATAACAGACGGACTTGGCCGAAAGGCATTTCGGGTATTTCGTAGCATCAGCAATCTAGCCGGCACTAATGCTTATACACCCAACAATACCTTTACTGCTACACCTGTAGGCACGCAGTGGGTAGAATGGATGGAAAACAATCTCCGATTCATGAAACTGCGGGCCCCCATTGAAGAGGGCTTCCGCTGGAAGGGCCACTCGTTTATCGATGCTACTTCCATCAACAGCCCCTATCGATACCTGGCAGACTGGGAGTTTGAATACCGCAATGTGGGCCAGCCATTTACTGTTGGTGGTAAAACCTTTCCAAATACGATCACCGTTTTTCAAAGAGATGAGGTACTGCCAGAGGGACCATTTAACCCCAACTTTTACAAGCAGTGGAATTATGGTATAGAAGTGTACGCACAAGGTATTGGCCTGATTTATAAAAATTTTGACCACAAAGTGTGGCAGCCGCCAAGTGAGCCGCCGGGTGCAAGGCCCGGCTATTGGGAAGATGGAAGCTACCGGGTTGTGCTCAGCATCATCGACCACAACTAGGCCGATTGTTTTTGTAGTAAAGCAACAAACATGCTGTCGGCTGCCAAACCGGTGCCATCAATCATTTGCTGCTCCAGCGGCACAAAGGCACCATTATTGCACAGGCGCTCCACTACTGCTTCATTTTCCATCGCAAATACCGAACAGGTAATATAAAATAATAGCCCACCGGGCGGCAATGCCCTGCCGGCACACGCAGCGATCCGGTATTGCTTTTCATGAAATACCTGCAGCAGCTCTTCTTTGAAAAATGTACGCTGTTCGGGGGTACGAGCCCAGGTACCGCTGCCGCTGCAGGGAACATCGGCCAGTACAAGATCAAATGGCTTTTTCCATGGCAAAGCCGGCTCTTGCTCCAAATCAAGCAAAGCCGATGCAGGCCGGGGCAAGCCTGCTGCCGCAAAGCGCTGCTGTAAATTGTGCAGTATGGAGGGGCGGATATCGGACACAGTAAGGCTGACCTGTGGCACCTGATCCAATAACATAATAGATTTTCCGCCGCTGGCAGCACAGCAGTCCCATACACGGCCGGGCAGCAGCAACTGATGCTTTTGCAACCAGCGCAGCAGCAAATGGCCGGTTTGCTGGCTACTGGCATCCTGCACCACCGCCCAATTATTCAGCTCAAACCCCGTTAGCTGAGCCCCGTTTGGTAGCTGGAGGCAGCTGTTTCCCAATCGTGCAAATGGAATGCCCCGCTGCTGCAGCCACTGCTCAGCGGCCTTTTCTCCGCCAGGCCGCAGGCGCAAAAACAGCGCCGGCTGCTGCAGCATGGCTGCCGCCAGTTTACCAATTTCCATACCCTTGCTCAGCCACTGTCTTTTTGCAAATAGCTGATCGGCATCTCGTGCAGGCTCGGGCAAATGCACACCTGCTGCTTGCAGCTCTCGCCAATCGACCGCTATCGCCAGCAAAGCGTCGGCCGGCCAAATGCCCGGTAAGTGAGCAGCCAATAGCAGCCGGTCTTCAACAGGCAATTGGCTGCAATACCTGCCGAGCCTGAAGAAGGCATAGCAAAGCCCCGCAACCATCCGTCTGTCGCGGCTGCCCATTTGCTTTCGCAGTGCAAAAAAACTCTTTAAGTAATGCGAAAGCGGCGATTCGCCACTGTAGTTGGTCAACGCAGTGGCTGCTGTTTTCAGGTATCCGTGATAGCGGCTCATGCTATGGCAATATCGCAATAAAAATGCCGGCGAACTTACCGGCATTCTCTGCTTAAAATATGTTGGCGGCCAAAAACCACGCCCGGATCAAAGTTCCAGAAGTGTCTTCACCGGGTCCTTTCCGAACAGTAGCAATTCGGGGTTTTCCAGCAGCTCTTTTACCCGCACCAGAAAACTTACAGACTCACGACCATCGATGATCCGGTGATCGTAGCTAAGCGCCAGGTACATCATGGGGCGTACTTCCACTTTTCCATTGATGGCCATTGGACGCTCTTGAATTTTGTGCATACCCAAAATGGCACTTTGGGGAATGTTAATGATGGGCGTACTCATCAGACTCCCAAACACTCCCCCGTTCGTGATAGTAAAAGTGCCGCCGGTCATTTCTTCTATCGTCAACTTACTGTCGCGGGCCTTTCCTGCCAGTTCCACTACTTTTTTCTCAATTTCAGCCATGCTCAGGCTTTCGGCATTTCTGATAACAGGTACCACCAGACCCTTGGGGGCACTTACGGCTATTGAAATATCGCAGTAATGGTGGTAAATAATCTGGTCGCCATCAATGTAGGCGTTCACAGCGGGCCACTCTTGCAATGCATAGCAACAAGCCTTCGTGAAAAAGCTCATAAAGCCCAGCCCCACGCCATGCGCTTTTTGAAAGGTCTCCTTGTATTGCTTGCGCAGCTCCATGATACGGCCCATGTCCACTTCGTTGAAAGTGGTGAGCATGGCCGTGGTATTTTTAGCCTCTACCAGGCGGCGGCTCACGGTTTTGCGCAGGTTGCTCATTTTCTCGGCCTTTTCCTCGCGGCCGAAGGCCACAGCACCAGGTACCCGTCCGGGTGATTCGAGTGCTGCAAGTACGTCTTGTTTCAGGATGCGGCCGTTTGCCCCACTAGGGGTTACCGCCTTCGGGTCTACCTTTTTGTCGGCAATGATGGCGGCCGCTACCGGGCTTGCCTTCACATCCGCCGCAGGCGAAACTGCTGCAGGCGCCGCCACCGGGGTGGCCGAAGCCGGGGCCGGGACATCCGCTGCCGGGGTCGCCGGGGCTGTGTCTGCCGGGCGTTCAGCATCTGTATCGATGGTGCAAGCCAGATCGCCAATGGTCAACGTGTCGCCTTCCTGGGCTATCCAGGCCAGTTTTCCGGCCTTTTCTGCGTTTATTTCAAAAGTGGCCTTTTCACTCTCCAATTCAGCCAGTACTTCATCCCGCTCTACCCAGCTTCCGTTGGGTTTCAGCCATTTTACCAGCGTCACCTCGCTGATGCTCTCGCCTACCGTAGGCACTTTTATCTCTAAAGCCATGAGCCTCTGTGGTTTTTGGACGGCAAAGGTGCTGAAAAAAGGTATACTGATAGCCGGGAAGGGCGTGTTTTGTGCGTTAGGGCATAACTAATTTTAGTAGAATTGAAAATCCACCGTTCAGGGTATTTTATTTTCCCGCTTTTTCTTACATATTTGGCATGTTTTTAGCGGTTTGTAAAGTGAAACCCACCGTTTAATCAACATTTCAACACACTTGCTAAAACATTCCACTTTTAATCTTTAAGTTCGTCTTAACTTAGTGTAAAATCATCTCAACGACTGATTATGAAACAATTATTCACTCTGGGAATCACTTTCCTCGCACTGTCTGCACAGGGGCAATTAGTGGTGCAAAATGGCGCTACTTTTTTCATTGATGCAGGCGCCACCGTTACCGTGCAGGGCGATGTGACCGCCAACGCCAATATAGCCGGAACTGGACGGTTGGTGATGAGGGGCACAGCGCTGCAAAATCTGAATCTTAACGGATTCAGTGTTCCGAACCTCGAAATCGACAATGCGTCGCATGTAGCCATGGGCACGGCCGGACGGGTGACCAACCAGCTGATTATGACTGCCGGCAAGTTGCAGTTGGGCAATTTCAATCTGACCATGGATGCAGCCAGCACTGTGACAGGCGCTGCCGCCGGCCGGTTTGTCGAAACAAATGGCACTGGTGAACTTCGCCGCGAATTGACCGCTGCTGGCGCCTACACTTTGCCTGTGGGCGTGGGCAATGATTTTACCCCTGTTACTTACAATGTGACCGGCGGTACCTACAGCAGCGCCTTTTTGGGTGCCAGGGCCGTGGCCGGTGGCCATCCTAACAGGCATCCTCGCACTACCGACTTCCTGAACGTTTATTGGGCGCTGAACCGGAGCGGCATTACTGGCGCTACTATCAATACTGTCGGCACTTATGTTGATCCTTCGGATGTGACCGGTGTGGAATCTGACCTGCGTACCATGACGTACGACGGAGCCAACTGGACACTCGGAACCGCCCAGGATGCCACCGCCAATACGGTAACCGCTCCGATGACTGGCAACAGTACTCAGTTGTATGCTATGAACAGGTTTGTGTTGGTTACGCCCAAAATATTCCTACAAGGTGCATACAACAATACAACAGGTCTGATGAATGATCTTTTGAGGAATTCAGGCGCATACAGTGCTAACACGCTACCTGCTTCTAATGTACTGCCTAGTTCTGATCCCTACAGAAATGCCCCTTACAATACCGCTTTTGCACATGTAAACAATAGTGTACCTGAGGCGGTAACTGCTCCGTCAGTCTTTAATGACTTGACTAATCCTGAAAACAACATCGTTGATTGGGTGTTTGTCGAGCTTCGGAACATTAGCAGTCCAACGCAGGCTCCTGTAGTTCAAACACGTTCTGTCCTTGTTCAGCGGGATGGCGATCTGGTTGATGTGGACGGCGTAAGTCCGGTATATTTTAAGAATGTTGACGCTGGTTCCTATGCTGTGTCAGTGCGTCATCGCAACCATAATGGAATGAGCTCGAACCCCGCTTCTGCGATTTCCCTCAACCTGACAAACACTACGTACGACTTTACTACAGCTGCAACCACAGGCATCTTTGGCACTGCTAATACCAATTATGCAGTTCAAAACAGCAGAAATATGCTTTTTGCCGGGAATGGTAATTCCAACGCCAACGTTCGATACAGTGGCGCCGCAAACGATAAAGACTTCATACTGTCAGCGGGACTGTCGGGTAATGCTGCAACGGTGTTGAGCAACCAGTACAATGCGCTGGATTACAACATGAACCGAGTAGTTCGCTATGGCGGTGCAGCTAATGACAAAGACTTCCTACTAGCGACGCCGCTCGGAGGAAATGGCTCAACAATTCGTAATCAATCTTTGCCAAACTAATTGATTTGAGCTAAACGATTCAAAAGCGAAATTTTCAGACTCTCATTCAAGCGACAAAAATGAAAAGAATCATACTAATAGCGGCTCTTTTTGCCAGCCTGGCAAGCAACAGCCAAACGGTAAGGGCTACCATCAAAGCTGGCACTCAGGCAAACTCCGTCATCATTGCCATACGTCCTTCAGCAGATATATCTGCAGCAAGGCTTTCCTCTGTCTCAATAGCCCTAGCTGTACCTGCGTCTGCAACGCCGAAGCCAACGGCTTCTGTGCGGAATAGCATCAACCCGAACATAACTTGGGACTATCAAGAATCGCCAGCACCAGAGAATGTAGCAGGTAAAGGCAGTTACCACATTTACAACTTCCTCGGCGATGGAGCCCAGACCGTTGCAGCAGAGCGAACATACACAGCTGCCGCTGATAATGACCTTGTTGAGATTCAGTTTAATGGCGGCCCTCTGTCAACTGCAGAAGTACTATTAGTGAATATTCCAGATGGTGGTGCCACTGGCCAATCAAACTGGTATATATCCAATAGAGGTACCGATATCACAGATGTGACAAATATGTTCTATGGCTCGGCTGCGACAAACGGCCCTGGAGGTTTGTCGGGAACTTCTTTCGCCGCTTTAGGCAATGTTGCCCTCCCAGTCAAATTCCTCTCCTTCTTTGCCATCAAAAACGGAGATGATGCCAAGCTGAACTGGACAGTAGAAAGTGATGAAAACAATAATTTCTTTGAAGTAGAACGCAGTACAGATGGTCGTGTTTATCGCCCGCTGAACAAGGTAGCTGCCAAAGCGAATGGCCGCTCGGTAAACACCTATGAGTCAGCTGATTTTGCGCTTAGCAAACTGGGGACTAACCAGGTATTCTATCGCATTAAGCAGGTAGATCGTGACGGCCAAATCACTTTCAGCAACATCCGCAACCTGAACGCTGTGCGTCGTGGTACGCCGGTACAACTGTTCCCCAACCCTGTGAAATCAATTACGAAATTGGTGATTGACGCTGATGCTCCCGGCAAAGCCAGCATCACCATCCGCGATATGGGTGGCAAGCTGGTACAGCAGATCAATACATTGTTGGTGCGTGGTGTAAACCAGCAGGACCTGAATGTAGCTGCATTGGCATCGGGCGAGTACACGGTGCTGGTAGTAGGCGAAGGCTTCAATCATACCCTGAAGCTGAATAAGATCAACTAAGTTTAATCAGTCGTTATTCATGAGCATCCCTGCCGCTACATGTGGTGGGGATGTTTCTTTTATGTACAGGCGTCATGGATTTTGCTACTAAGGCCAGCCGATCTTTCTAGGAACTGGCACCTACAAAAAATCCCCCGCAAAATGCAGGGGATTTTTGTTGATCCACTAGGATTCGAACCTAGACAGACAGAACCAAAATCTGTAGTGCTACCGTTACACCATGGATCAATCCGTAATTGGAGCGCAAAAATAGCTGTCACAGATATTCAGCCAAAATTTACTTCATCTTTTTTTCGGGCACCTCCACTCATTTGCTGCTTTTGTTTTCGATCTTCCTTCTACAGCAGTATAGTCTGTACTTGTTACATTTGGAAGCCATCAGGTCTTGTAAATCAATCATCTATGAAACGACGCCATTTTGTTCGCCAGGCAGGGCTTACAGGTGCTGCCTTTATTGTAAGTCGCTACGGTTTTGGCCAGCAAACCGACTTTCCAACGGTTCGGGTAGCTAAAGCTGACCGTCATTTTCAGAGTCCGGCAGTTGAGCGGGTGATTGAACAACTACAGAAAAATGTCGGCAATAAAGAGATCGGTTGGCTTTTTGGCAACTGCTTTCCAAATACGCTTGATACGACCGTCGACTTTGAAATGCGAAACGGCCGGCCGGATACCTATGTCATCACCGGCGATATTGATGCCATGTGGCTTCGCGATAGCTGTGCACAGGTATGGCCCTATCTGCCCTTAATGAAGGAAGACAAAAACCTGCAAGACCTGATTCATGGCGTCATCAACCGGCAAACGCAGTTCATACTACTTGATCCTTACGCCAATGCTTTTTTCAAGGATTTCAACAAAGTATCGGAATGGAAAAGCGACCTGACTGCTATGAAGCCTGGTATACACGAACGCAAATGGGAAATAGACAGCCTCTGCTACCCCATAAGGCTTGGCTACGGCTACTGGCAGCAAACCGGTGATACCAAGCCTTTTGATTCTGCGTGGAAGCAAGCCATGCGGTTGGTCATTCAGACCTTCAAGGAACAGCAGCGCATGGAAGGCAAAGGGCCTTATAGCTTTCAACGAACCACTGCTTGGGCCACAGATGGCGTTCCGCTGGGTGGCTACGGCTACCCCGTAAAGCCCAATGGACTCATCTGCAGCATGTTCAGACCTAGCGATGACGCCACTATTTACCCGTTTTTGATTCCCAGCAATTGGTTTGCGGTGTTTGCACTGGACTGGTTGACCCAACTGGCAAAAGCAGTGGGTGACGAGGAACTTGCCCGGCAGGCATTTGACTTGAATAACAGCATCGCCAAGGTACTTTGGGATAGCGCCATTGTGTACACGCAAAGATTTGGCAACATTTGGACCTACGAAACAAATGGCTTTGGCAGTGTCAATCTGATGGACGACGCCAACATGCCTAGTTTGCTCAGTGTACCCTACCTGGCCGATAACAGTTTTGCCAACGTGCGGCAAACAACTTGGGAAAACACACGGAAGTACTGCTTGTCAGACGCCAACCCCTTCTTTTTCAAAGGAACGGCCGCCGAGGGCATTGGTAGCCCACACACCGGCCTCGATATGATTTGGCCCATCAGCCTTTGTGTACAAGGCCTTACCAGTATTGATGAAGGGGAAATGAAGAAATGTATCACCACTCTTCGCACCACCCATGCGGGTACCGGGTTTATGCACGAAAGCTTTCACAAAGACAATCCTGCGAACTTTACCCGGAAGTGGTTCGCCTGGGCGAATAGTATGTTTGGTGAGTTTATCTGGAAGATGTATCGGCGCAAGCCACATTTGCTTACCTGACCAATCACCTAATCGAGTAGCCGCACTTCTTCTGTGCCGTCATTCTCGGCCCAGCAAACCTGCACCTTTTGAGAAAAAATGGTATCAATCACCTTTCCGGTGTAATCGGGTTGAATGGGAATTTCCCGGTTGAATCGACGATCGACCAACACACAAAGGCTCACTTTGGATGGCCTTCCAAAATCGAGCAAGGCATCTAATGCAGCCCGGGTAGTGCGGCCGGTATAAAGCACATCATCAATTATGACAACTTCCTTGTTTTCGAGGCTCATGTCCAGTTGGGTTTGCTCTGGTACACGTATTTCATGTCGCACATCGTCCCTGTAAAAGGTGATGTCCAGTTTGCCGTAGGCCACCATTTGCCCGTACAAATTGTTGAGTTCAGGTATCATCCGGTCGCTCAGGTGCACCCCACGAGGCTGGATGCCCACAAAAACCGTATTGGCCGGGTCAGGATGATCTTCCACCACCTGAAAAGCGAGGCGCTTTACTAACAAATGCATTTCACGGTTATTGAGTATCTGCTTCATACCACGGTGGTGCCTTCTTGTCAACGGCTCCGGTTCAAATATAATTGAGCCCTGTCATCCTCGCATCCCCCGATTTAGCGTCGTGTTGACTTTTATAGCAGCCACCTAAACATTTGCAGGCAGTATTTTAGCTGCAAATGAGACAACACATGAAATATTGGGCATTGGTGGCCGTGCTTTTGGTGGCGGCGCCTTCGTTTACCTTGTTGGCCCAACCAGCGGCCGGCGGCATTCATTTCGAAACCGGGCTTACCTGGAAGGCGATACGTGAAAAGGCCAAAAAGGAAAACAAATTCATTTTCATGGACGCCTATACTACCTGGTGCGGCCCGTGCAAAATGATGGCCAAGTCCATTTTTCCGCAGCCACAGGTTGGCAGTTTTTTCAATGCCAATTTCATAAACGTAAAAGTGCAGCTGGACACAACAAAGAAAGACGATGAGGAAGTTCGCCGCTGGTACCAGGATGCACACGATATCATGGTGAACTACTCGGTTCGGGTGTTTCCCACCTACCTGTTTTTTTCGCCCAATGGCGAACTGGTACACCGTGCTGTAGGCGCCTCCGATGCGGCGGCGTTTATTGGCAAAGCCCAAAATGCACTTTCGCCAGAAACGCAGTACTACAGCCTGCTCAAAAAGTATGATGACGGAAAAAAAGACTCCGCGTTTTTGCGAAAGCTGACAGCAGCAAGTATTGAGGCATACGACAATAAGCGGATAAGTGAGTTCACGAATGCGTGGGTCAATACACAGCCAATACTACTCACTGACTACAACATTCGATTTTTAAGCCGCTTCGTCAACAGCAGCACCGACCGGGCTTTTCGAGAAATGCTGGCAAACCCGGCTGCATTCGATAAAGTGATGGGCAACGGGTACAGCCGCAAAAGCTTACGCTCTGTGATTATGCAAGAAGACGTATTGCCCATCATGTATGGCCCGCAGCAACCAATCAACTGGTCGAAACTGAATGACTCGCTGACCAATAAATACCAGGAGTTGGGCAAGGAGATTGTTTCTTTTTCAAGAATCTTTTACCTGCAACAAGAAGGTAACTGGGATGAGTTTGCCAAGGCAGCTGTGGCCCATATGCAAGCATACGGATCAGACCAATCGCCAGACGACCTGAACAGCCTTGCCTGGGCTATTTTCCAAAACTGCAACGATGCTGCCTGCATAGAACAGGCCATTGGATGGAGCAAACAATCGCTGACGGCCACCAACGCAGCCTATCACGACACCTATGCCAATTTACTGTACAAGGCAGGCAAAAAGCAGGAGGCTATTGAGGCACAAGAAAAAACAGTAGCCATTGCGAAAGCGAATAACGACGACAGTTTAGACGACTATACCGCCACGCTTGAAAAAATGAAGAAGGGCGAGAAGACCTGGTGAGTAACACTATTTCTGAAATCATAAAAAAAGCCGGAGCTGATCATGGTTAGCTCCGGCTTTGCTTTTGAGTCCATTCAATTTGCTCAGGACTGCAAGAAAGGATATCGGTAATCCGTTGGCGGGTTAAACGTCTCCTTGATGGTACGTGCACTCAGCCATCGATAAAGATTGAGCATACTGCCAGCTTTATCGTTGGTACCGCTGGCCCTGGCACCACCAAACGGCTGCTGGCCTACTACCGCACCCGTCGGCTTATCATTGATGTAGAAATTCCCGGCGGCATGGCGAAGGCGTTTTGTGGCAGCGTCGACAGCCGCCCGATCCTGTGCGATGATAGAGCCGGTAAGCGCATAAGGTGAGGTGCTGTCTACCAAATCCATGGCCTTATCAAACTCATCGGCCTTGTAGGTATAAATAGTGAGTACCGGACCAAACAACTCCTCACACATGGTCACGTACTTCGGGTCGCGTACTTCTATTACTGTTGGTTCAATAAAGAACCCATCTTTCTTACTGCAGTTGCCACCTACCAGAATTTTAGCCTTGCGATCGCGGCGGGCACTATCGATGTACTTCTTGAGCTTATCAAAACTCTTTTCATCAATCACTGCGTTGACGAAATTGCCGAAATCTTCTACACTGCCCATCTTCATGGTTTCTACTTCGGCTACTAATCGGGCTTTGATGCGATCAGCCAAATTGCTGGGCAAATAAGCCCGGCTGGCTGCCGAGCATTTTTGCCCCTGGTATTCAAAAGCGCCACGAGCCAATGCAGTAACCACGGCATCTACATCTGCACTTTTGTGCACCAGCACAAAATCCTTACCGCCGGTTTCGCCTACTATGCGTGGATACGATTTGTACTTAGGTGTATTGGCACCAATGGTAGCCCACATATGGTTGAACACACCGGTTGACCCGGTGAAGTGAACACCCGCAAAGTCGCGGTGGTTGAAGCAAACGTCGCCAATTGTCGGGCCATCTACATATACCAGGTTGATGACACCATCGGGCAGGCCGGCCTCTATCAAAATTTTCATGAACATTTGGGCAGAATAGATCTGCGTATTGGCAGGCTTCCACACTACCACATTGCCGCACATAGCAGCACTGGTTGGCAAATTGCCCCCAATAGCGGTGAAATTGAACGGTGTGACCGCCAACACAAATCCTTCTAGTGCCCGCCATTCCATGCGGTTGTGCATCCCCGGACCACTGATGGGCTGCTGCTTGTAAATCTCACTCAGGAAATGCACATTGAATCGCAGAAAATCGATGATTTCGCAAGCGCTGTCTATTTCTGCCTGGTATACGTTTTTGCTTTGCCCCAGCATGGTAGTACCATTCATATGGTAGCGGTACTTGGTAGCAATAAGATCAGCAGCTTTCAGAAAAATGGCTGCCCGTTCTTCCCATGGCATATTTTCCCAACTTGCCTTGGCTTTCAGTGCTGCATCAATCGCTTGCTGCACATGCTGGCGTGTACCGGCGTGGTAATAGCCTAGCACATGCTGTCGCTCATGCGGCGGATGAATAGCGTGCCGTTCGCCACTTCGTACAGCCCTGCCACCAATGTATTGGGGAATGTCGATCTCTTTCTTTTTCAACTCGGCCAGCACCTTCAGCTGTGCCTCTCGTTCCTTGCTGCCGGGTGCATACTGCTGCACGGGTTCATTGGCCGGCAGCGGATAGGAAAACGTACCAAAACTCATGGTTAATTTATTTTATAGTCTGGTAAAACAAGGTTGAAGTAACAAACAGGCAGCGTAGTCCAGGGTAATTTTTGTTACCCGCCACTCACCTGGTCTTCTTTTTCACTCATCAGGTAGGCCTTTACAAAACCATCGAGCTCGCCATCCATCACGGGTCCAATATTGCCTACTTCAAAATCGGTCCGGTGATCTTTGATCATCTTGTACGGATGAAACACATAGCTGCGTATCTGGCTACCCCACTCTATCTTTTTCTTTTTTGCGTTGGCAGCGTCTTTCAGTTCGTTCCGCTTTTGCAGTTCCATTTCATACAGGCGGCTCTTCATCATTTGCATCGCCTTTTCGCGGTTGCCCAACTGAGTACGCTCGGTTTGGCAAATTACCACCAGGCCGGTAGCAATGTGGGTCAGCTGTACTTTGGTTTCTACCTTGTTTACATTCTGACCACCGGCGCCGCCGCTCCGGCTGGTTTCCATTTTCACATCGCTGTCCTTCAGGTCAATTTCAATGGTATCATCAACCAGCGGGTATACATACACACTGGCAAATGACGTGTGCCTGCGGGCATTGCTATCAAATGGCGAGATGCGCACCAGCCGGTGGACGCCATTTTCAGCCTTCAAAAAGCCGTAGGCAAAGGGGCCATCAAATTGAAACGTAGCCGTTTTGATACCTGCGCCATCGCCATCAGTCCAGTCCAGCTCAGTTACGGTCCAACCCTGCTTTTCGCCGTACATTTTGTACATACGAGCCAGCATCTGCGCCCAGTCCTGGCTTTCAGTACCACCAGCCCCGCTGTTTATTTGCAGCACAGCAGGCAGTTCGTCTTCCGGCGTATTCAGCGTACTCTTGAACTCGGCCTCTTCAATGGCATTGGTAGCAGCATCGAAGGATTGGCGAACATTGTCTTCGCTTTCTTCCCCCTCTTTCCAAAACTCGAAAAGCACTGCAAAGTCTTCCACAGCCGTCTCTACCCGGTTGAACAAATCAACCCAGTACTCGTTGTTTTTGATCTCTTTCATGATGCCGGTGGCACGTTTGTTATCGTCCCAAAAACCCGGCGAAAGGCTCAGCTGTTTGTCATTATCAATCTTAGCACGTCGGTTCTCGACGTCAAAGAAACCTCCTCAGGACACTCACACGGTCCCTCATATCCTTGATTTGCTCAATAGTCATAGTGGCGCAAAAGTAAGGGCTTCGGCCAAAAGCACCCACGCCGCCGTCTATGCAGCCATTATTAGCGCTGTAAAAATGGTATTTTGCCCCACAACAAATGGTTGTCATGAAACGCCTGCTCGCTACTATCGGAATTTATTTCATCGCTTCGGCTACTTTCCTCTCAGCACAGCCACATTCGGTTAAGTTGGGCAACACCCTCAT
Organism: Chitinophagaceae bacterium; assembly: GCA_025455665.1. Lineage (GTDB taxonomy): Bacteria > Bacteroidota > Bacteroidia > Chitinophagales > Chitinophagaceae > Phnomibacter. The sequence continues at coordinate 16,788 of JALOMC010000015.1, forward strand.
TCAATGGCTCCAGTTTTGTTCACACCCTTCGCCGGGCATCAGCTGGGTACACGTGCATGAAAATGAAACGACTTCAGTAGCGGCCACCCGGGCGCTGATAGACAGTTTGGGGAAAGGCTGCCTGGTGAGCTGGCGGCACAGCCCCGATAGCCTGCAGCCGCAGCGGTATGATCCCAACCGCATTTATACGCCCGAAGGACTAAAGAAAACCCTGCAGGCCAACGGTGCTTACAGCAAACCAGGTTTTACGGCTGCGCAGCGAGTGGCACGGCAATTCATCAGCAAATACGTAGATGGCAATAGGCTGGTAGTAGCGCTGCACAACAATAGCGACGGCGGCGGACTGCACATCAAAAGCTACCTGCCCGGCGGTGAATACGCCAACGACGCAGCAGAGGTATTTGTGAATGAGGCGGAAGACATTGATGATTTTTTCTACACCACTGACCGTCGGATTTTCGACTTTTTGAAAGCCCGGGGATTCAACATCTTGCTGCAAAACAATGCCAGTGTGACCAATGACGGATCGCTGAGTGTATACTGCGGCTACCAGCAAATGGCCTACCTGAATATTGAAGCGCAGCAGGGCCATTTGCAAGAGCAAAAGCGCATGATGCTGGCTGTATTCGACATGATTGAAACGCTGTTTAAATGAAACCCGGA
>JALOMC010000219.1 GCA_025455665.1 Chitinophagaceae bacterium
CTGGTGGGTAACAAGGCCGATACCTTGTCGGGGTCGAAAAGTCATCGGCTTGGAGAGGTTGATGTGCTTTACATATCGGCACAAACTGGCTTCCAGGTAGAATTGCTGAAAGAAAAGTTGGTAGATCTTGTACTGCAGGGAACTGATACAGGCGAAAGCACCATAGTCACCAATGCTCGTCATTATGCGGCTTTGCAGCAAGTAGCTACCAGTTTGACCGACATAGCCACCGGCCTGCGCCAGGGCACCCCGGCCGATTTGATCGCCCTGGACATCCGGCGTTGCCTCCATTTTCTGGGTGAAATCACCGGGGCCATCACCAACGAGGATCAATTGGATTATATTTTTAGCAAATTCTGTATCGGCAAGTAACAGCCGAAAACGTTGCTGACAGCCACGCCGAACCAGTATTTCGCTTTATCAGCAAGGGGCTCCCTTTGGCTAGTATGCGGGCCGCTGGTAACAATCAGTACACCCTCAGCCGGCCGTTTCATCTAATTTTGGCCATCTCACGGGTGAATCATGGAAATCAACGAAGCACTGATCGATCAACTGGCCAATTTGGCCCGCCTGTCTTTTACGCCGGCCGAAAAAGCGGTTATGGTGGCCGATATGCAGCGGATGATTGGTTTTGTAAACAAACTGGAAGAGCTGGACACCACAGGGGTAGCGCCGCTGCGCTACATGGGCACAGCGCACAACGTGTTGCGGCCCGATGAAGCAGCTGCGCCGGCGGCCGCCCCCGGTATGCTCAAAGCTGCCGCCCATAATGATGGCCAGTTTTTTAAAGTGCCTAAAGTCATTCGCAAATAATCAGCACCGCCATGCAAGGAATCATCCATCTCGATAATCTTCGTAAGTCGTATTACATGGGCAGCCAGTCGCTGGAGGTGCTCAAAGGCATTCAATTGGACATCTACAAAAATGAGTATGTAGCGCTGATGGGCCCGTCGGGTTCGGGTAAGAGCACACTTATGAATATTTTGGGCTGCCTCGATAGCCCTACATCGGGCAGATATGTGCTCAATAACAAGGAAGTGAGCAAAATGCAGGATGCCGACCTGGCGCAAATCCGCAATAAGGAAATAGGATTTGTGTTTCAACAGTTCAACCTTCTGCCACGGCTTACAGCTGCCGAAAATGTGGCATTGCCATTGGTGTACGCCGGCATTGGCAAAAAGGAGCGCCACGACATGGCCATCGAAGTGCTGCGAAAAGTAGGTCTGGGCGACCGCAGCCATCACAAGCCCAATGAAATGAGCGGCGGACAAATTCAGCGGGTTGCCATTGCCCGGGCTTTGGTAAACAATCCCGCCATCATTTTGGCCGACGAACCTACGGGCAATCTGGACAGCCGTACGTCCGTGGAAATCATGGATCTTTTTTCTGCCATCCAGGAAGCAGGCAACACCGTAGTACTAGTAACGCATGAGGAAGATATTGCCGGCTATGCCAAACGGGTGATCCGCCTGCGGGATGGCGTGATAGAAAGCGATGAACAGCGGGCCGGTAAGCCAAGGCTGCAAACGCATGCCTGATAAAGCTGTGAAAAAATAATTGAACCTTGACGGCAAGGTATTGTTAGAGACCGTGCACTTTTGGTGCCGGTATTCAACAATGGCATTCAGAATCTATACAAAAACTGGCGATTCCGGGAACACCTCGCTGATAGGAGGTACCAAGGTGTCAAAGGCGCATCTGCGTATTGAAACCTACGGCACTGTCGATGAGTTGAACTCGCATATTGGCCTGGTAGCCGACCTGCTGGGTGATTTGCCCGAAAAAACGACGTTGCTGGAGGTACAAGATAGACTCTTCACCATCGGGGCAGCATTAGCCTGTGATCCTGCAAAGGAATCGCCACTTCAAATCCCCGACTTATTTGAAAGCGATGTAGAACTACTGGAGCAACACATCGATGCTATGGAAGCCACACTTCCGGCTATGAAAAGTTTTGTATTACCGGGTGGGCATCCTACAGTTTCACAAGTGCACATTGCCCGCTGCGTATGTCGCCGGGCAGAGCGCTGCATCGTGCATTTGCAGGCCGAAGCCGCACAACCGCTGGACTTAGTTGTGAAATATGTAAATCGTCTTAGCGACTATTTGTTCGTCCTGTCACGTTTTGCAGCTCAGCATTTGCGGGTGCCTGAAGTGCCGTGGCGGCCGCGTGTCAGGTAAGCCACTGTTTGCTGCCAGCGTTCATTGGTGCTACTGACTCTGGTTGCCCGTTCATCTAATTTGTCAATAGCTGTCCATCTTTCATCGTTAGCTGACGATCACTCATCGCTGCTAATGACTCATTGTGTGTGACAATCAGAAATGTTTGGTTCAATTGCCGGCGCAGGTCAAAAAACAGGGCATGCAGTTCGGCGGCATGCACACTATCTAAATTGCCGGTTGGCTCGTCGGCAAAGCAAATCGTCGGCTTGTTAACGAGAGCTCGGGCAACGGCTACACGTTGTTGCTCTCCGCCTGATAGTTGGGCTGGCTTATGTTGTGCACGCTCTTTCAATCCCAGTAGCGATAAGAGTTCGGTGGCGTAGCCTGCAGCCTTTTTTTTGTCCACTCCCGCTATCCATGCAGGCATGCACACATTTTCAAGGGCAGTAAATTCTGGCAGCAGGTGGTGAAATTGAAAAACAAAGCCTATATGCTGGTTCCTGAATCTGGCAAGTTCTGTACGACTCAGCTTGGTTACATCTTGTCCGTCAATAATCACCTTGCCCTGGTCGGCCTGCTCAAGTGTGCCCAAAATGTGTAGCAAAGTACTTTTGCCAGCCCCGGAAGCCCCTACTATCGATACAATCTCTGCCGCTTGCAGAGAAAGCGACACATCGGTTAAAATGGCCAGTTGTCCATATCGTTTTGCCAGGTGGCGGCCGGTCAGCACTGTTTCCATAAGCGTAAAAGTAAACCAAGTGCTGTGCCCTAATGCTCTGTAAATCATTAGGATTTGCAAAACAATCCACAGGGCTTGCGCTTCATTTGGAAATTTGGTTTCTACCCATACATTTGCCAAAAATTAAAGGAGGGCTATCGCTATGTTTTGGACCCTTGAACTTGCCTCGCATCTGGAAGATGCTCCCTGGCCGGCTACCAAAGACGAGCTGATCGACTACGCAATTCGTTCCGGAGCCCCCATTGAGGTAGTAGAAAATCTGCAGGAGTTGGAAGATGATGGCGAGATCTACGAAGGTCTTGAGGATATTTGGCCCGACTATCCTAGTCAGGACGACTTTTTCTTCAATGAAGATGAATACTAGTGTTGTGTTAGCCTAATAATAGAAAAGGCCATCCAATCGGATGGCCTTTTCTATTATTAGCAATTATTGCCTGCTGAATGTTAGCGCTTAAAGCTAAACTTGAAGACGATGAGGAGTACGCTAAGGGCGCATATGATGCTGTTGGCAATTATCACAGGCCATAGCATGAGTGCAATGCCATAGATGAGCCAAACAATGGTGCTCGTGGTAACTATCAACATCATCAGTAGGCTCAGGTCACCTGCGCTCCGGCTCTTCCAGGTTTTATATACCTGTGGTATAAAAGTGACCGAAGACAAAAACGACCCAAAGTGTCCTACGATGTCTACCCAGTTCATGTGTTTCAAGTTTTGATGACCGGCTATAATTACTTTTCCATTTGTTCAATAACAGCCTGCGTCACACCCGTAAAGCTGAAGCCGCCATCATGAAACAAGTTTTGCATGGTTACCATCCGGGTCAGATCGCTGAAAAGGGAGACACAATAGTTGGCACAGTCGTCGGCTGATGCATTGCCGAGAGGGCTCATCTTTTCGGCATAGTTAATGAAGCCATCAAATCCTTTTACACCACTGCCAGCTGTAGTACGGGTGGGGCTTTGGCTAACGGTATTTATTCTTACTTTCTTCTTTACACCATAGTGATAGCCAAAGCTGCGGGAAATGCTTTCCAGCAGTGCCTTTGCATCGGCCATTTCATTATAATCCGGAAATACTCGCTGGGCCGCAATATAGGTGAGGGCTACAATGCTACCCCATTCTGCCATAGCGTCCATTTCGTAAGCCACCTGGCATACACGGTGCAGGCTCATGGCCGAAATGTCAAGCGTTTTATGCTGAAACTCGTGGTTCAGTTGGGTGTAGTGAAAGCCCTTCCGAATATTGAGGCTCATACCCACGCTATGAAGTACAAAATCAATGGGGCCGCCAAAATGCGCCGTGGCGTCTGCAAATAACTTTTTCAGGTCTTCATCATTGGCCACATCGGCTGCAATAACGGGGGCATTGCCACAGGCAGCTGCCAGCTTATTTATTTCGCCCATACGCAGCGCTATCGGGGCATTCGTTAGTACGATCTGAGCACCTTGCTCGTAGCATTTCTCGGCAGTTTTCCAGGCAATCGATTGGTCGTTCAGGGCGCCGAATATGATGCCCTTCTTTCCTTGCAACAGTTGGTTGGCCATAGCAGATTAATCGTTTTAAGCTTTTACAATAAATGCGCCCAAATGTAGCGTCTTTGAATTGCTCGCATTGTGCTTCGCTTGTTTACACACAAGTTAGCTGTCAGCAAGGCATCCTGTAGTAACCTTTGTCGCTTGGCTATTGGGCTTCAGCTCATCGCTTGCTTTCAGTCATGTTTGAATGAAGGCGAAAAATTTTGACGCCCGAAAGCCTTGCCAGCACTGCATTTCGGCGCATTAACAAAGCATTGTCTTCCATTCTTTTTCTTCTTAAATGAAGTAACTCCTTATCTTTGCCGTCCGCTTTTGGAAAACGGTAAGTTTTTTGGTTTATGAGGCGGGTAAGGTCTTTGGTTGTTTTTCGGGTTTTATTTTTTTAAAAAAAAGATGCTGAAAAACTTGGTTGGATTGAAATGGCTCCTACATTTGCACTCCCAATCGGAAACGGGGTAGATGAGTGGGCTGATGGATTAGGATAAGTGATTGGGTTTTAAGTTCTTAAGATAGCAGAAAGGTGATAAAGTTGGAGACGGCTTATTACTACTAATTAGATTAGCGAGAGCTGGTTTAGTGAAGATCTTTGAAAGAATGGAAGCAACAGCACATTTTGGAGAAATCCAGGATGGTAAGACAAGCGTAAGAAAAGACGAACAAAAATCCGACGTTTAATTTCGAGAGAACATTAGATAGTCAGATTGAACAATTCATTTACAATGGAGAGTTTGATCCTGGCTCAGGATGAACGCTAGCGGCAGGCTTAATACATGCAAGTCGAGGGGCATCACAGGTAGCAATACTGGGTGGCGACCGGCAAACGGGTGCGGAACACGTACACAACTTACCTTAAGGTGGGGGATAGCCCAGGGAAACTTGGATTAATACCCCATAATACATTTGATCTGCATGGGTTGGATGTTAAAGATTTATTGCCTTAAGATGGGTGTGCGTCTGATTAGGTAGTTGGTAGGGTAACGGCCTACCAAGCCGACGATCAGTAACTGGTGTGAGAGCACGACCAGTCACACGGGCACTGAGACACGGGCCCGACTCCTACGGGAGGCAGCAGTAAGGA
>JALOMC010000220.1 GCA_025455665.1 Chitinophagaceae bacterium
TGCTGCTGTTGCTGGTGCCTCAAAAAGGGGATGTAGCCTTTGTACTGTTTCATCAGTTGCATGCCATTGCTGGTCAGTTGCATCATGCCCACTTTACCAAAGCCAATGGGGGAACTGACAAACCCGGTAGCCAGTATCACTTCCCGCAGGTGCTCCAGGTCGCGGCCTGCTATTTGTACCCCCAGCTCGGGCAAAATCTGCTTTTCAAAATGCAGTTCATCTACATCCAGCCGGCTGTACAGCAGCCTGATCGTAAAGTCAATCACATCATCCTCTGTAAGTACCCGGGGCTGTTCGGGCTGTTGTGCTTGTTCCTCACTCATGGCATCCCTGTTTTGTTGATGTTTTGAAATTACGGCACGGCCATCTGTCGGCGGTTCGGTTTCACAGCATTTTAAACACCCATAACTGCTGGTGATAGCGCCACTTCAGGTTAGTCGCGGTTTTGCTCAAACCATTCATCTACCAGGTGGGCAGCGTGGTCGGCGGCTTCGGTAGCCAGTTCGTCGCAGCGGTTATTGTACGGGTTGTCGGCATGGCCCTTTACCCACTGAAAGCGTACCTGGTGCTGCGTATAAATGGTATGAAAGCGGCGCCACAAGTCAGGATTCTTTTTGCCGCCCTTAAAGTTGGTACGCAGCCATCCTTGCAGCCATCCTTTTTCTACGGCATCTACTACGTATTTGCTATCGCTGTACACCAGTACCCGCGTATTGGCTTTTTTCAACGCTTCCAGCCCTTTAATCACGGCCATCAGCTCCATACGATTATTGGTGGTCAGCCGGTAGCCCTCACTCAGTTCTTTGCGCAGTTGGCCGGCCATCAGCACTACGCCGTAGCCACCTGGGCCGGGGTTGCCGCGGCTGCTCCCATCGGTGTATATGATTACCTGTGGTGTAAGCATCAATCAAACAGTCGCCCTCATTTGCAAGGGCCGGCGAATGTAGGGAGATCGTTTTTTCGTCGCTTATGCTTTGTTCGACGGCAGGCTGTCGCGGGTATTTTTTTGAACCGTAATGGCGCCAAACAGGGCCAGCAAAAAGGCAAATGCATAAAAGCCTTTTTCGCTCGGCAGCAGCGTCGCATTCCACAGCCCTACCACCAGCAGCACTATCGATAGCACGGTCACAAACCAACAAAGGCCGTAGTAAATGTCGGTCACAGGTATGCCGTCCAGCCGGTCGCGTACCGATTTTTGGAGCGATATCACGGCAAACAATCCAAACATAAGGATGGTGAAATAGTAGCCTTTTTCATTCAGCTGCATATCGGCCCGCCAAAGGCCCACAATGTAGCCGATAGCACCGGCCGCCAGGGCTACCCAGCTGGCACCTACAAACGCTGCAGAAGGTTTTTGTGACATGTTACTTGCTATTTGTATTGGTTAAAAATGCCTGAATCGAATGCCGTCCACCAGCAGGCTTTTTGACCAGCGGCTTTCAAGCCACTGTTGGCCCAGGTATTGCAGGTGTGCAGCATGCTGTAGCTGCCATGCGCTTCATAAAAAGCATCGTGGCGGCCGTATACAGCCGTGGTGGGTATGTGCAGGCTGCGGCCATCATGGCTGCGCTGAAAGCTTTGCGTGATGTATTGTACCAGCCGCCCGTACTGCGCCCGGCTGACGCGTATTTCGCGGCAGTCTTCGCCGGGTTTCATTTGCGGGTAAAATGTGGCGTGTATAGCCGTGGTGCTGAGCCCGAATGCAGCATTGAACGCTACCGACGCTTTCAGGTCTTTCCAGGCGGGTGTTTGCAGGTAAAAGCCTTTGTCGCCCCAGCCCAGTGCCAGCCAGGGCATGGAGCTGTCTTTTGCCTGCGTGTTTTGGTGGGGTACCAGCTGGCGCCAATCATATTGCTCATTTACTACCGGCACTACCAGGTCGGTGTGTACGCCATTGGTCAGTATATACATGGTCACTTCATCGGGGGTGCCGGGTTCTTCGGCCACCGAAATGCTCGACAATACAAAGGCTACCAGCAGATACAACAGTACAAAGCCCACCAGCGAGGCGATGGCTATGAGAATGGTTCGGAAAATTTGCTTGAGCCAGCGCACAGCCCGACTATTTGAAGCTTGTGTCAATGTAAAACTGGTTTGTGGAGCCATCCGGGTCTGCTGCACCAATGGCCGCATACCAAGATAGTGGGCCGCTAATATAGGGAGGGGCCGGCAAGTGATAGTTTTGGCCCTTTGTTAAGAAGCTGGCGCTGCTTATCGGAAAGGAAAGCCAAAGTTGAAATACACCCGCAGCCCTTTGGCCTGGTCGCTGGCCATCAGGCTGAGTTCGGCAGGGCCAATGGGGGTGAGGTAGGCCGCCGTAAGGGCAGATCCAAGGGCCCAACTGGCAGTGCGTATTTCACTGGTTTTTTTTACGAAGCCCTGGTGCAGCGCTGCAGCTGCCAGGCTGAGGTAAAAATTACCAAACGGGCGCACCCGGGGGCCCAGGTGCACTGCTGCCATGCTTTCGGCGCTTAGTTCGCCTTCGCGTAGGCCGGCAAACTGTATCTGGTTGCGGAAAGTATGGGCCATGCCGCCTCCAAAAAAGTTATTCAGCAAGCTCACATTTCTCGAAAAATTGATGCCCGATTGCAGCTTACTGATCCATGCCCACCGTCGGCCAAGTGGTGCCGTATTTTGCAGCGCCAGTTGTAGCCGCGGATAGTTGCCAAATTCAATCCCTGCATTTTCTATGCTGCCCTGCGATACACCGTCGCGAAACACTTCGAAATTGGGGCGCAGGCCAAACACATAGCTCAGCTTCACATCGGCTATAGTGCCACGGTCGGGGTACTGCGGCCGCACGGTATTGTTAAACTGCCAGAAGCCATACACCTGCCAGTATTGGTTGCTGCCATCAAAGTAGAGGCCCGACTCAATTTGTGGTTTGGCCCGTATGTTTTCCCACTGCAGGCCAAAGCCGCCGGCCGAGCGGCGCTTGGCGCTCAGCTGCAGCCTGTTGTCAATAGTAAAATAGCGCAGGCTGTAAATGCCGGTGCGGCGTTCTCCCTGAAAGTCGGGTACATCCTGGTACTCGCTGTACACCTGCAGCCGATGGCTCCACGGTTGGCGATAGCCAAACATTTGCAGGTGTTCAAACAGGCCACGAAAGTTGTCGCCAATGTTGAGCGATAGCATGGTGCGGCTGCTGGGCAGCAGCAGATTACGGCTTGTAATGTTGGCATGCACGCCAAAGCGGGTAAAACTGTTTTCGCTCAAGCCCAGTTTAATGATGGTGGGCGATTCTGGCTTTACCTGGTAAATAAGTTTCACGGCGCTGTCGGACACTGGTTCTACATCGTACACAATGCTTTTGTACATGCGGTACGCAAAGGCATCGCGGGTGTTGTTTTGCAGCCGCCGAAAGTCTACCTCGGTTTGGGTACGGGCTTCTATCTGTCGCAAAAAGGTAGCTTCGGCTACCTTGTCTACGCCCTTTACCTCCACGGCCGCCACCCGGTAGTTGGGCACGGCGGGCAAGCGCTGTGTGCGAAACTGATAGTTGGGGTCGGCCCGGCGCAGGCTATCGGCCAGCCGCTTGAAAAGCGGGTAATATTTGCGCCCTTCGGCAATGCCGAGGTCAATGATATCGGCAGCGCTGGCAAAGCTGGCGGCACCGTAGCTACCCATGGGCACGCTGATGAACTGCTGGCACAGTTTGGCTTGTTCGCGGCTGTCTTTGGGTTCGTTTAAAAACATCACCTGCCCCAGTACCTGCACCGCCGTGTTCAGCTCTTCCAGCTTTTCTACCGGTGTGCTTACGCTCACGCCTATCATGTAGCGGGCGCCCAGGTCCAGGCATTCCTGCACCGGCAGGTTGCGTATAATGCCGCCATCCACATAGCGGCGGCCATTAATATCTACTGGCGAAAAGGCGCCGGGAATAGCCATGCTGCTGCGGATAGCCGCCACAATACTGCCATCGCGGTGCGCTTTGGGTTCGGCACTTACCAAATCGACGGCCACACAGCTAAAAGGGATGCTGAACTGCCGGAAGTCGCGTACCTGCGCCACCGGAAAAAAGTATTGCTCTAAGGTGAGCCACAGCTCTTGGCTTTCCAAAAAGCCCGAGGGCAGGCCAATTTTCCCTTTGCTAAACGGTAGCTCGAGGGCGTACTTGCCAAATTCACTTTTCTCTTCCATCGTATAGCTACGCATGGAAATAGTATTGCTCAGCAGCCCTTCCCATTGGATGCTGCGGGCTATTTTTTCGATGCTATCGGCGCTGTAGCCGGCCGCATACAGGCCACCTACTATGCTGCCCATGCTGGTGCCGGTGAGGTAGTCTATGTTGAGGCCGGCACTATCAATGGCTTTGAGGATGCCGATGTGTGCCAGCCCTTTGGCTCCACCGCCACTGAGCGTAAGGCCAATGCCATGCTTGCGGGGCTGTGCCGACAGGCTGTTTGCCAGCAGCAGCAGGGCTATTAGCCAGGTTGTTTTCATGCGGTAAAGGCGGTTGAACAGTTCAATCAAACAAGCTGGAAGATATGCCTAAACCCGGCAGCTGCGGCAGGGTTACGCGTCCTTCGTCGTACTGCAGACCGGTAGCCAGGTCTTCGGCCAGTAGCAGTGGGCCGTCCATGTCTACATAATCTATCAGCGGCAGCAGGTGCACAATGGCAGCGCTGCCAATGCTACTTTCGTTCATACTGCCCACCATTACTTGCAGCCCCAGTTCTCGTGCCTGCTTTATCATGCGCAGGGCCGGGGTAATGCCGGTACACTTGGTAAGCTTGATATTGATGCCGTGAAAATGACC
>JALOMC010000221.1 GCA_025455665.1 Chitinophagaceae bacterium
TCTTGCTGCATGGCGGCCCAGTGCGCCAGCGCTGGCAGTTGCGGCACGGCATCGTCTTCCAGTATCAGCGCATGCGATATGTTTTCGGCCAGCATTCGCTCATAAATGCGCAGGTGGCTGATGCTGCAGGCAATGGGGCCCGTGCCCATCGGCTTGCCGTATCGGTGCAGTTGGCGGGCCTTGGCTTCATCGTACACAGCAGCCATGCGCTCTGCTGTGTCCAGCCAGCGCTTGTCAAATGCTTCAAAATACTCGAACCGCAGCCCTTGCAGCAATGGTTCCAGTTTGGCTTTGCGTTCGGTAGCCCGCTGCAGGCTTACCACAAATATGTGCGGAAAGAAATTGTTGAGCGGCTGAAACACATTGGCAGACATGCGACAATATTAGGCTGCCCTTAGCAACTGCAAAAGCATCGCTTCGCATTTTTCACTTCATTCCCCTACATTTGCAGCGGCAGGTCATACACGGCCAGCTCCTGCTGAACTCCCCCAGGACCGGAAGGTAGCAAGGGTAGGTGGTTGTAGCGGTGCGATGTATTCAGCCTGCCACTTTTTTTGCCCCTTTTGGGGCAATTATTGTTTTAGGCAAATGCTTTTCTTTGCCCCGCCATCCGGCATCCCGTTTTCCTTTTCATCTCTCAATTCCATACCATGAAATTTTTTATTGATACCGCTAACCTGGCCCAAATCAAAGAGGCCAACGATCTGGGTATTCTTGATGGCGTAACCACCAACCCCTCGCTGATGGCGCAGGTGGGTGTAAAAGGCGAAGAAGCCATCATGAGCCACTACCGGGCTATATGCGAAATAGTAGATGGCGACGTAAGTGCCGAAGTATTCTCGACCGATTTTGAGGGCATGATTGCCGAAGGGCAAAAGCTGGCAGCCATCCACCCCAACATTGTAGTAAAGGTACCCATGATTAAAGACGGGGTGAAGGCCCTGAAATGGTTTGCCGACAACAACATCAAAACCAATTGCACCCTGGTGTTTTCGGCCGGGCAGGCTATTTTGGCAGCCAAAGCCGGTGCTAATTATGTGTCGCCGTTTGTAGGCCGTATAGATGACAGCGGCTGGGATGGCATGGAACTGATTGCGCAAATCAGCAATATCTACGCTATTCAGGGCTTCAAAACCGAGATTCTGGCGGCTTCTATCCGCAATGCGCTCCACATCATCAAGGCGGCCGAAGCCGGCGCCGATGTGTGCACCTGCCCGCTGGATTCTATCCTCGGTCTGCTCAAGCATCCGCTGACCGATATTGGCCTCGCCAAGTTTTTGGAAGACGCAAAAAAGACGGCGCAGTAAGCGTTTGCACTGAAGACCTCTTTGATAAAAAAGCCCCGCTGGAAGTATTCAGCGGGGCTTTCTATTTACAGCCATGAGGGAGTAGGCCACAAAGACGCCCGGAAAATAGACGCAAAAGCAGCCAATTCAACCTACACCAACTCAGCATCTCCTTGCTGAATTTTCAACGATTCGGTACAAAAAACTGCCGCGTATTCATTTCTACCACGCCAATCAGCTCGTCGGCCCGGGCAGCAAAGGGCGTATAGTATAGTAGCACCCGGTAGTCGTTTTCGGCCTCCCACAGGTTGCCCTCCGTCAGCGCAAATGATACCGGTGCCAGCGGATTGTTTTTTGGCCGTGTCACATAAGCGTAGTTGTAATAGCCATTTTTCAGCAGTATGCTTGTTTCAAACACTCCCAGGTTTTCGTTCCACTTCATACGGGTTTGTTCGTTCAGCTGGTACTGCGTCAGTTCGCCATACAGGTACACGTGCTGGTTGTCCAGCAGCTCGGGTTCGCGGGTCATCAGTGTAAAGTGCACCCGCCCTATATCGCCCTGCCACCAGGGGTTGATGTTTTCGAGGTGGCTCACCGCAAAGCGCCCATTGATATCGTTGTAAAACAAATAGCGCTGCGGGCTGCGGATGGTATCGGGCCGCACGTACACATTGTTGGGGTTGGTATTGTAGTCTATTTTGGCCACCCGGTCGCTTTGCAGCCTGAAGCTGCGCAGGTCCAGCCAGCGCCACTCTTTGCCACCTTCAAACAGCAGCTGCTGCTCATCGCTGTACTCGTAGCTTTTGCCCCGTATAAACGAGGGGTTGGTAAGCATCGCCGTGCGGTTCCACTGGTTGTTTTGCATCACCACCAGCTTTAGTTCGCGGCCGGGGTTGGCCACATCAAAGCCTTTGATGGCCAAATCAACCAGCACCTTTTGGTGGGTCATAAACTTCGATTGGTCGAAGGGCTGCTGAAACCGAACCGCCATTGTGGCCTTTTCATTTACCACCAGCAGCCGCCGGCTAAACAGCAGCTTCGAGGTGTCGCCATTTTCAAACACTTTCAGCAGGTAGTTGCCCGACCGCGAAGGCATGCTATTGGCTGCCGGCAACAGGGCCTGGTAGTGCACATAGCGCTGCTGCGTGGCCGATGAAAAGCGGAACTGTGTAAGCCGCTGCTGGCTGAAGCCTTTGATGTAGTCCATGCTGCTCAGGTTCGCCGGCGTCCAGTCGGCATTGCACAGCACCCAGGTGTAGAAGTAGCTGCGGCTGCTGCTTTGCATATCGTCAAAGTGCAGCTCCAGCATTTCCGTTTCGCCCAGGCGCAGTACCGGAAAGGTCTGCTGGTCGGGCTTGCGAAATAGTTTGATGCCCACCACTTTGTCCGACCGCACTTCTTCCTGCAGGGGAGTGCCCGTTTGCGCCGCCAGGGGCCAGCTGCCTGCCAGCAGCAGCGCCAGCAGGGTCCATCGTTTCATGCCATTCATGTGGTTCCGAAAGTAGGGGCTTTGGCGCATTTTTATAGCGGCCAGCCTTGGTAGCTGCCCTACATTTGGCATTATTTACACATCCACTTTGCCCACCATCTTTTTGTGAACCTCAGCTACTTCATTGCCCGCCGCATTATTGGTCAGCGGCAGCTCAGCTTTTCGGCCTTCATCATCAGGCTGGCTACCGGTGCTACGGCACTAAGTGTAGCCACCATGATCATTACGCTCAGTACGGTCAATGGCTTTCAGCAGGAGGTAGCCCAAAAAGTGTACAGCTACTGGGGCCACCTGCGGGTGCAGCCGCTGGAGCCCTACCGGGCCGGCCTGGCCGAAGACGAGCCCATGGACCGCCGCCCCGCACTGGAGGCCACCCTGCAGCAGCTACCGGCTGTGCAGCATGTGCAGGTGTACGGGGCCCGCAGCATTGTGCTGCGCAGCCAGGGCCAGTTCGAAGGTGTGGTGCTGAAGGGCGTGGATAGCAGCCTGGGCAGGTCGCCGTTTGGTCGCTTTGTGCGGCAGGGCCGCCTGCCGGTATTTCCCGATAGTGGGTACAGCCGCGAACTGCTGCTGAGCGAAAGCATGGCCGCCACCCTGCAGGTAAGCGTAGGCGATACGCTCACGGCCCTGTTTTTGCGCAATGGCGAAGATGTACGCATGCGCCAGGCTACCGTGTGCGGACTGTACAAAACCGGTATAGCCGAGTACGATGCCAACTTTGTGGTGGGCGACCTGCGCCTGCTGCAGCGCCTGAACCTGTGGCAACCCGGGCAGGTGGGCGGCTACGAAGTATGGCTGCAGCAGCCCAAGGAGGCCGCACCGCTGGCCAGCCGGCTGAACGAGCAACTGCCGCAGGGCCTGGTGGCCATGAGTACACAGGAGATGTACCCCAATATTTTCGATTGGCTGGGCATCCAAAACCAAACCAAGTTCATCGTCATCGTGGTGATGCTGGTGGTGGCCGCCGTCAACCTTATTACCTGCCTGCTGATATTGGTAATGGAGCGCACCCGCATGGTGGCTACCCTGGCCGCCATGGGCATGCGGCCTGGCGAAATCAGCAATGTATTTTGGTACTACGCGGCCTACATAGCCGGCATTGGGGTAGGGTTGGGCCTGCTGCTGGCGCTGGCTTTGCTATGGCTACAGCAGGCTACCGGTCTCATTCGCATGGATGAAAGCACCTACTACGTAGACCGCATGCCCGTGCACATCATCTGGTGGCAGGTAGCGGCGGTGGTGCTGGGCTCGCTGCTGCTGTGCACCCTGGCCCTGCGCCTGCCGCTGGGCTATGTGCGGCGCATATCTGTCATCAAGGCCTTGCGGTTTGAGTAAAACCTGTGGGCGACCGCGGCGTCTGCACGGCGACAATTGAGCAGTGTCCGGCGCCAAGGTTTTGCACAGTGCAGCATACAGGTTGTGAGGCAGGGAAGCGGGCACGACGGTAATAAATGAATGCCATTCCTAAAGTTACTACAGCAACCAATGAAGAATACTTACTCCTTATAACCCATCGAAAGATGAGTATTCGTTTGAAGGTTCAGCTCTACTGACACTTTATCGTTTGACTTGTTTTCCACGTATAGCGCTACATTCTGTTCTATGCGCAGTGAAGCAGATTTGCGGGGCTGCAGCGTTGTAATATATTCCCGGGCACCACCGTTGGGCACCTTGACAAGGTCTACAGGTGCTGCAGATACGTTCTTTATAGTCACCTCAAAGGCCCCGTGATCGTTATCGCCCAACACAAATGCTTTTCTGGGTTCGATTGAAGTGGTAGAGTAGACCGATTTGCAACTGGTGGCAATACAGCTCAGCGCCAAGCAGGCCATTACAAGTGTCTTCATCTTTTGCATTGTTTGTTTTCGCAAACTTTAGGCAAACCGGTGGTACCATCGACTCAAAAGATGATTTGAGACCAAATATCAGCCTGGTAGACTGTGGGCGTCCCTAAA
>JALOMC010000222.1 GCA_025455665.1 Chitinophagaceae bacterium
CCCTATCAGCATGGCTACTGTGGCCAGCAGGCACAGCGTGAGAAGGGTTTTCACCGGCTTTTCCTGCCCGAAGAAAAAGGCTACAATGGCAATAGCGATGCAGATAGCATAAGGCAGCAGGTCTACTATATCATTTCCATACAGGTAGTTAACCAGTAGTACTACCCCAAAAGCTACAAACGGTACCACAATCATGGCAATGGTACGGGCAGCACCCCGCAGGTTAAAGACGCTGATGGCGCCAGTCCAGCGGCCAATCATCAGGCTGCCCCAGTAAAGCGAGATGTAATGAGAAATTTCGCTCTCATCCAGACCAGCAGCATTGAAATAGCCGGGCTGTTTCAGCAGGGCCCCAAAATTATTATCAATGGTCACCTCTACCCCTACATAAACAAAGATGGCAATCATGCCATAGATCAATTGCGGGTACTTCATAGCCCCCCACCCCACATCACTTTTGGTGGCCTGCCCGTTGCTATAGAACAATACTACCAGCACAACCACCATAGAAGCCAGCAGCAGTGGTAGTTTCGGCGTATCAGTAAACTGGCCAATCATAATAATACCGGCCATCAGCAGTGTCATAGCTACCAGTGAAAAGGATGCTTTATTGGCCTTCTCAAATGGCTCATTGTTGGTACCATCGGGCAGCTTGCTGAACAGGAAAAACAGCGCTACAGCGGCGAATACACCTGCAACAATCAGGTACAGGGTATTAATATTGGTCACAGTGACTGCTACCTTATCGCCACCAATCGAACCAAATAGAAAGAAGCTGACAATGATAGGCCCTAAAGTAGTGCCTAGCGAATTGACGCCGCCGCCCAGGTTGAGGCGGTGTGAACCAGTGGCGGGATCGCCCAGCGAAATAGCAAATGGCTGCGCACAGGTTTGCTGCAGCGAAAAGCCCAGTGCCACAATAAAAAGGGCCCCCAAAATAGCCTCAAATGAATTGGCATTGGCGGAGGGAATGATGAGCAAGGCTCCCACTACAGAAATAAACAGGCCATAAATGATTCCTCGTTTATAGCCTATTCTGTTTACAATATCAAACCCTAGAAAATTGGACAACAGAAATAGTACCAATGAACCAAAAAAATAAGCTCCATAAAAGGCAGACCCGATCAACTGCGACTGAAACTGATTCAGTTCGAAATGGGTTTTGCAGAAAGGAATAAGGATACTGTTGGAGGCGGCAATAAAGCCCCAGAAAAAGAATACGATGACCAGCGTAGAGAGTGCCCCATAGTTAGTGGGCTGACTTGGTTGCTTCATATGGGCTAAACAATAAAAGGTGTAAGCGTAAAAGTAACCGCTTTTACAAAGCAGAAAAATTTTTTACCCGAGCCGCTTGCTTGGTGTTTGTGGCCTATATTGTCGGGCCAAGCAAGGTGCACCGGCTTGCCAAAACCTGTACCCTTTGCCGGACTTAGCTGCTGCTATTTGCGAACGAAATTGCTCTCATGGAAATCATTCATGTAAGTGCCGAATGCTACCCGGTAGCCAAAGCCGGTGGCCTTGGCGATGTGATCGGCGCTTTGCCAAAATACCAATGCCAGCTTGGCCATACAGCCAAGGTGGTCATGCCCATGTACCGCACCAAATTTTTATTGCAAAACGAGTGGGAGTTGGTACACGAAAGCGGCTCCTACCTGGGCAATACCTGGTTTAAGTACGCTGTTATCAAAGAAAAGACCAACAAGCTGGGCTTCGACCTTTACCTGATTGATATTGATGGCCTGCTAAACCGGGAAAACATTTATGGTTACGACGACGACACCGAGCGTTTTACCGCTTTTCAGATAGCGGTACTGCACTGGATGAACAGCTGGAGCCATACCCCCGATGTAGTGCACGTGCACGATCACCACACCGGCCTCATTCCTTTTATGCTCAAGTATTGCTACGGGCTGGAAAAACTTCGCCGAATCAAAACGGTTCTTACCATTCACAATGCCCAATACCAGGGCCTGTTTGGCTGGAATAAGGTGCATTACCTGCCTAGCTTCGACAATTGGAAAAGCGGGTTGCTGGACTGGCAAGGGAATATTAATCCGCTGGCGGCAGCTGTAAAATGTGCCGACAAAGTAACCACTGTAAGCCCCCACTACATGGCCGAGCTACGCCGCGAAGCCAATGGACTGGAAGACCTTTTTGAATACGAAAAAGGAAAATGCACTGGTATTTTGAATGGTATTGATGTAGAGGTATGGGACCCCGCTACCGACCCGCTGATAAGTACCAACTACTCGATAGCCGATGTGGAAGCCGGGAAAGCAGCCAATAAGAAAGCCGCCTGCGCAGCATTTGACCTGGACGAGAGCAAGCCGCTGATAGTATTCATAGGCCGTATGGTGGGCGAAAAAGCAGCCGACCTGCTGCCGAGTGTTATTGGCGAATCGGTACAGATGCACGAAGGCCGCCTGAACTTTGTGGTGCTGGGCAATGGCAACCCCAAGGTGGAATATGAATTGCAGGCGCTGCAAGAATTGATAGCTCCCAACCTGGGCCTGTACCTGGGCTACAATGAAAAACTGGCTCACCAGCTATACGCCGGGGCCGACTTTTTGCTGATGCCCAGCCGGGTTGAGCCCTGCGGCCTCAATCAGATGTATGCCATGCGCTACGGTACTGTGCCCATTGTACGCGACACGGGTGGCCTGCATGATACCGTTGTCGATATTGGTGCTCCCAACTTTGCCGGCTACGGTATAGTATTTACCCACGCTACCGTGTTCGACATCAACGAAGCCATCCACCGGGCCATGGGCTGGTACCTGGAGCGCCCCGATATACTGCAGGCAGCCCGTGAAAAAATGATGCGGATAGACCATAGCTGGGAAAAAAGCGCTGCCGACTATGTGGCGCTATACCAGTCGTAACTAACTTGAATAATCTTCCATCCCGTGAGATATCTTTCCACTATCAATGCTAACCGAAAAAACAGTTTACAAATGGCCAAATCAACGGTTGCGATCATCTTAGGCGGCGGCGCCGGCACCCGCCTGTACCCCCTTACCGCCACCCGTAGCAAGCCGGCGGTACCCATTGCCGGCAAGTATCGGCTGGTCGATATTCCTATCAGCAATTGTATCAACAGCAATATCAACCGCATTTGGGTGCTCACGCAGTTCAACAGCGCCTCGCTGAACAAGCACATCAAAAACACCTACCAATTCAGCAATTTCAGCAGCGGATTTGTAGACATACTGGCCGCCGAGCAAACGCCAGATAACCCCGGCTGGTTTCAGGGCACTGCCGATGCTGTGCGCCAAAGCCTGCGCCACATTGATCAGCATGAATCTGAGTATGTTCTCATTTTGAGCGGCGACCAGCTGTATCAAATGGACTTTCAGGAAATGATCAACCGCCACCGCGACAGTGGTGCCGATATTTCTATAGCTACCATACCCGTGGCCGACCGCGAAGCGCCCGAGTTTGGCATCATGAAAGTGAATGAAGAAGGCAACATTGCCTCGTTTGTAGAAAAGCCGAAACGCGACGTGCTGCCGGAGTGGGTAAGCGATACCGGCGAAGAAATGCAGCGCCAGGGCCGCAACTACCTGGCCAGCATGGGCATTTATGTGTTCAATCGCAAACTACTGTTCGACCTGCTGCTGGAAGACAGCGGCAAAGCCACCGACTTTGGTAAAGAGATCATTCCCAACAGCATTGACCGCTACAAGGTGGCCAGCTATCAGTATGATGGTTACTGGACCGATATCGGAAACATTTATTCGTTTTTCGAAGCCAACCTGGCGCTGACCGATGATATTCCGCCATTTAACCTGTACGACAAAAGCCAGATCATTTATACCCGTGCCCGCATGCTGCCGCCAGCCAAAATAAGCGGCACCACGCTGGAGCGAACCATCATAGCCGAGGCCAGCATCATCAATGCCAGCCGCATTGAAAACAGCGTAATTGGCATCCGGAGCCGCATAGGCCACGGCACTACCATAGTAAGCTGCTACATGATGGGGGCCGACTATTTTGAAACCATTGATGAGCTGGCACGTGCCCGTGCAGAGGGGCGGCCTACCATTGGCGTAGGCGAACGCTGCTACATCAAAAACTGTATCATCGATAAAAATTGCCGCATTGGTAATGATGTACGCATCATAGGTGGCCCGCATCTGGATGCCACCGACCATGCTTTGTATACCGTAAAAGACGGCATCGTGGTATTGAAAAAGAATGCTGTGATACCAAACGGCTTTCAGCTGTAACGGTACGCCCCGGCGTTTGAAAACGGAGCCTTTGAAAGGGCTCCGTTTTTTTAGATCTGCGGCATCGTGTAAACTTTACACTTTGGCGAAAATGTTTACATTGCAGTAAGTACATTCAACCATTAAAACAACGATTGCTATGGCTGCCACCGGTGGTTCTGTTCTGTCTGGCTCAACTGAGCTGAAGCCCAAACTTACATTTTGGCAAATCTGGTACCTGAGCTTCGGCTTCCTCGGCGTTCAAATTGGTTACGATCTGCAGAATGCCAATATCAGCAGTATTTTTTTGGCCAACGGCGCCGATCCGCATGAAATCAACTGGTTTTGGCTGGCCGCGCCACTCGCCGGTTTTATCGTACAGCCTATTGTAGGCATGAGCAGCGACAAAACATGGACTCGCTTTGGCCGCCGGATTCCGTTTATCATGGGTGGCGCATTGGTATCGGCACTGGCCATGTTTTTTATGCCCAATAGCGAACGGTTTACCAGCATTTTGCCCCCCAGTGTTTTTGTTTATGGATATGTCGTTTAATGTAACGATGCAACCTTTTAGAGGACTGGTAAGCGATATGGTACCCGACTCGCAGCGCAACAAAGGCTACGCTATCCAAAGCTTCCTTATTTCGCTTGGTGCGGTCCTGGGCGGCTTGCTTCCGTACCTGCTCGATATTTTTGGCGTA
>JALOMC010000016.1 GCA_025455665.1 Chitinophagaceae bacterium
CTGGCCGCACGGCTACACTACAAATACATCGACAGCGGCGCCATGTATCGGGCCATTACCTTATACTTCCTACGAAACAGGATAGATTGGAATGTGGCAGAAGAAGTGCAGGCGGCGCTTACAAATATTCAGCTGGAGTTTGTGGTAAACCCAGAGCACAAGCGTAGTGAAATATTTCTCAATGGGGAGAATGTAGAGTACGTCATTCGTGATTTGGTGGTGGCCGAAAAAGTGAGCGAAGTGGCCGCAGTAAAAGAGGTTCGGGAGTTTGCTGTTGCGGCGCAGCAGCAACTGGGCAACGGTAAAGGCATTGTAATGGATGGCCGTGACATTGGCACCACCGTCTTCCCCGATGCTGAGCTAAAGATCTTTTTGGTAGCCGATCCGGCCGTACGGGTGGCTCGCCGCTTCAAAGAGCTGCACGAAAAAAACCCTGCAGTAACACTGGAAGAAGTAAAGCATAACCTTGAAATGCGGGATTACATTGATAGTAATCGTGAGATCAGCCCT
Source organism: Chitinophagaceae bacterium (assembly GCA_025455665.1). GTDB lineage: Bacteria > Bacteroidota > Bacteroidia > Chitinophagales > Chitinophagaceae > Phnomibacter. The sequence continues at coordinate 511 of JALOMC010000016.1, forward strand.
CTTCGAAAAGCGGACGATGCCTGGGTGCTGGACAATACCGACCTGAGCCCGGATGACACGCTTGACAGAGCCTGCGATATGGTGCAGGCAGCACTTCGACGGCACTGCTAGTAATCCGTGCGACATTTGTGTTACGAAAACTGCGCTTCAACGCTGCTCAGCGCAGCAGCCTGCGGTACCAGGCCGATCAGTTTTTCCATTACTTCTTCCACCAATGCATCGGGGCAGCTGGCACCGCTGGTGAGCAGTATGCTCAAGGGCTGCCCCGTTGGCAGCCAGCTGGCGGTGGTCAGCTCTTGCTTGTTGCGCCAATCAAAGTGTACAATGCTATCTGCGTCGATGCTTTCGGGGCCCTTTATGTAATAAGTAGGAAGGTAGTATTCGCATAGCTCTACCAGGTGGCTGGTATTGCTGCTGTTGTAACCGCCGACCACTATGGCCAAATCAGCCTGCGTTTGCAGCATTTCACGAACCGCAGTTTGGTTGTCGTTGGTGGCGTAGCACAGCGTGTCCCGCGTATCGGCAAATCGCTTTTTGCCCTCGGCATCCGTTTCGCCAAAATGGCTTTCTACCAATTTTTTCAGATAGTCGGCAATGGCTTGTGTATCGGTAGCCAGCTGGGTGGTCTGGTTAATGACGCCCATGTACCGCAAATGCTTCTCCACCTCAAAGCCTTGGCTGTATTTACCGGCAAATACCTCTTTAAACAACGTTGCTGGTTGTTGGCCGGTAATGAACTCGCCCAATACCACAGCCTCAGCCATGTCGTTCACAATTACGGACGGGGCATGTTGGGCGGCGCGGCTAAAGGTGGCCCGTGTTTCTTCATGCTTGGGTTTACCATGTATTATCAGGCTATAGCCCTTTGCTGCCAGCTGTTCACCTCGGTTCCACACTTTTTCTACAAAGGGGCAGGTAGTGTTGTAGCGGTGGGGCGAAATGCCCATTGATGACAGCTTTTCCTCAATGGCAACGGTGGTGCCAAATGCCGGGATTATGACCACATCATCGGCAGTCAGCGCTTCAAATGGGATCAGGGTCTTGCCGAAAGAATCTTGCAGAAAACGAATGCCATGCGATTGAAGGTTTTCATTTACCTGCGGATTGTGTATCATTTCGCTGAGCAAAAAGATGCGTTTGCCGGGATTTTCATCTACACACCTATATGCAATCTCGATGGCATTTTCTACGCCATAGCAAAATCCGAAATGCCTGGCCAGGTATATTTTCAAGCTTCCCAAATCGAGCAGGGTGGGGCTAAAATCTTTTTTCAGTTTGTCTGCCGCTTTGCGCTTGGATTTTATAGCGCTGATAAGCGAACTACGGTAAAATACCGGCACTTGAAACTGCTTCATGCTACAAATGTAAATACCGGCGGGCAGCCGTCTTTTATTTTAAGAAACATGCAAATGGGAGTATTGTTGGTAGCAAGGCAGCCAAGCCAGCTAGAAGCAATCAAATGCCCCGTACTAGTCGGGCAGGCTTATTACATGCAGACCCGTCTCATATTCTTTTTCCAACGCCTGCAGGATGATTTCAAGGTGTGCCGGATTGTTCAGAAAGTCGGCCTTCGATACATCGACCAGTAGGGTAGGTACGCTGTGGTGCCTGATGTAGGTACTATAAGTTTCCTGAATGCTATACAGGTACTCGTCGGGAATGGCCTGTTCATAGCTACGGTTTCGCTTTTTGATGTTTTGCTGCAGCTTGCTTACAGGCGCATGCAAATAAATGAGGAGCTGCGGCTGTACAATTTGCTGATGGATGATGTCGAAAAGGCGCTGGTATAGTCGGTACTCCTCTTCAGGCAGGTTTACTCTGGCAAACAAAAGACATTTGGTAAACAAATAGTCGCTGACGGTAACAGTGTCAAAAAGGTCGCGACCCATGTTCACCTCTTTCAGCTGTTTATACCGCTCGGCCATAAAAAACAATTCCAGCGGAAAGGCATACTGCTTTGGGTTCTCATAAAAGCGTGGCAAAAACGGATTATCCGCAAACTCTTCCAGGATAAGCCTTGCGTTCAAACGCTGGCTCAACAGTTGGGCCAGGGTAGTTTTTCCGGCGCCAATATTTCCCTCAATGGTGATAAACTGATAGTGCATGTACCTACAAACCCGAAGGCAAAACTGCATTGCCAGGCTCAATCGCAGTTGAAAATTTCTTCACATCCAGCGGGTCGGTGCAGGCCGCCAACAGTTGTGTACTACTCAGGCCCAGCGTAGGATGCAGTTGGCATGGAGCTATTTCGGCCAGGGGTACCAGCGTAAAGCGGCGGTTGGCCAGCCGGGGGTGTGGTACTGTAAGCAGGGGCGTAGCCAGCTCAAGTTGGTTGAAGTAGAGGATATCGAGGTCGATGGTGCGGGGGCCAAAAGCCTGTAGCCGTTGGCGCCCCATGCTTTGCTCTATAGCCAGCAGGGTGCGCATCACCCGCGGGGCCGGCAGTGCGGTTTGTACCAGCAATACCTGGTTCAAAAAAGCTGGCTGTTCAATGGGGCCCCATGCTGCCGTTTCATATAGAGATGATGCTGCCAAAACCGGCCCAACCAACTGTGCAATCTGGTGCCGGGCCCAGGACAGTGACGCCGCCCGATTACCCATGTTTCCACCAGTCAGTAAATAGGTTTGGTTGGTAACACGCTTTGGTTTCACGGCAGCAAATATGCTTATTTTCGGCCCGCAACGGCATCAATTGCCCATTCAACTACTATATGCGTCAGTTTTTTACCACCTTTTTTGCTGCCTTGTTGGCGCTGGGCGTCTTCACCCTCGTCCTGTTTTTTTTGGGAATTGGCCTGTTTAGTGCCGCGACTGCCGAAGACAAGCCAAATGTAAAAAGCGGCACCATCCTGGTACTGGATATTTCAAAAGTGCTGATGGAGCAGCCCGAAGATTTGGGGCCGCTGGCAGCCAACAGCACAGGTGGTGATATCCTCGGCCTGCACGATTTTATTCAGGCCATTGACCATGCTGCTGCAGATAGCGCCATCAAGGGCATTTTTTTGACTGGCACCTACAATCCCAATGGCTATGCGGGTTCGCAAGAACTTCGGGCAGCACTGCTACGTTTCAAGGCTAGTAAAAAGTTCATTACAGCCTATGGCAGCTTTATTGATCAGCAAGCATATAGCGTCATGTCGGTGGCCGATGATATCTATATCAATCCGGCCGGATCGTTAGAGTGGGTGGGTTACGGAATGCAGCTTGTATTCTTCAAAGACGCTCTCAGCAAATTGGGAGTGCAGCCTGAGATTTTTTATGCCGGTAAGTTCAAGAGTGCTACTGAGCCCTACCGATTGAATAAGATGAGCGACGAAAATCGCCTCCAGCTTCGTACCATACTGGAAGACATCTATGGCGATTTTTTGAAAGAAGCGGCTGCCCGTAGTAAAAAAGATACCGCAAGCCTGCGACAGATGGCTGCCCAACTCAGCATCCTTACAGCACAGGATGCTGCTGATGGGGGGCTGGTGACCGGGCTTGCATACGATGACGAAGTACGCCAGAAAATGGCCGATCGGACCAAAGTAAATCGCATCGATGACTTGAAGCTAATGTCGGTTTCGGACTACCATAAAAGTTACGACAAAGCTTCGGGAGGCGATGGAGAGGTAGCCGTACTTTACGCCCAAGGCGATATTGTAGACGGTACAGGTGGCGATGGTTCGATTGGTGGCGACGCTATGCGTCAAATGATTCGCAAGCTTCGATTTGATAAAGATGTGAAAGCAGTGGTATTTCGGGTTAACAGCCCCGGTGGCAGTGCCCTGGCCAGCGAAGTGATGTGGCGAGAACTTTCTCTTTTGCGCAAAGAGAAGCCGCTGGTAGTAAGTATGGGCGACTATGCGGCAAGTGGTGGGTACTACATTTCTTGCATGGCAGATAGCATTTTTACCATGCCCGGTACGCTTACCGGGTCAATTGGTGTTTTTACCATGTTGTTCGATGCTACCTTGTTGATGGAATCAAAACTGGGTATCCATTTTGATGAAGTAACGACGGCTGCTCCCGCCGGCATGGGCTCACCATTCAGAAAGCTGACTGCCGTTGAGCGTCGCTATTTTCAGGAGGGGGTCGATAGTATCTACGATAAGTTTATAACTAGGGTGGCTGAAGGCCGCAAATTGCGAAAAACGTATGTGGATAGCATTGGTCAGGGCAGGGTATGGAGTGGTGTGAAAGCGGTGCAACTGGGCCTGGCCGATAAGATAGGCGATCAACAAGCCGCTATTGCCTGTGCTGCCCGCATGGCTAAGTTGAAGAACTACCGTGTTACAGAATGGCCGGAGCTGAAAAGCTTTTGGGACAAATTTCTGCAAGGAAAGGAAAAAGATCAGCTGCAAGCCAGCCTGCAAGCTGCCCGTCAGCAGCTTGGTTTTGAGGTATGGTGGAGCTGGCGACAAGCCCAAAACCTAAAAGGCATGGCTGGTCAGCCACAACTCAGGCTTCCATTTGTAGTGAAGCCGGCAGCCTGGTGAGACGCACACACATAAAAGCAGTGCCGAGCCTTCGAAACGGATACATTTGCTGCAAATTTTTAAGTAAGTAATGTCGCAGCAGCAATACAATCAATGGCGAGCCATGCTGGCCATTACCAAGGGCGGGCTTAAAGCCATGCTTCGAAGCCCATCGGCCGTTTTATTCAGTATTGCGTTTCCGCTCATTTTTATTTTGGTATTTGGCTTTATTGGTGGCAATGGCGGTGCGCCCGTTTATAAACTGGTGCTGAAACCGGGCAGCGACACGGCTAACCAGGTGTATGCACTGCTGAAATCTATTCCTAATGTGAGGTTTGTGCAGCCTGCCGGCGAAGCAGAACTGGAAAGCGACCTGGTAAAGGGCCGCATTACGGGTGTCATTGCTATTCAAAAAGCAAGCCCAACCGATACTTCATCGGCACCTTTTCAAATTTCGTTTCGCAGTACATCGGCCAGCGGCGATAAGCTGGCTACTTTTTTGCCATTCCTGGAAAATGTAGTGGGCAAAATCGACGATGTGAAGTATCCGGATAGGCCAACTTATGCCAACATTAATGCGCCGCAAATAACCGAGGTACGCAAGTACCGTACCATCGACTTTATTTTGCCCGGCCAGCTAGGCTTTTCACTGTTGAGTGCTGGCGTTTTTGGCGTGGCTTTCCTGTTCTTTAATCTCCGCCAAACCCTGGTGCTCAAGCGCTTTTACGCCACGCCAATCAAGCGCACCTACATTGTACTGGGCGAGGGGTTGGCCAGGGTCATTTTCCAGCTCATGACGGCGGTGGTCATCATCGGCATTGGCCATTTCGCATTTAAGTTCACCCTCATCAATGGATGGCTTACATTTTTTGAAATCATAATACTCAGTTTTCTGGCCCTGCTGGTTTTTATGGGATTTGGATTTATCATCAGCAGTGTGGCTAAAAACGAATCATCGATACCACCATTTGCCAACCTGATTACGCTGCCGCAGTTCTTGCTGGCCGGAACTTTTTTCAGTATCGATGTATTTCCCAGTTGGCTGCAGCCCATTTGCCGCATTTTACCGCTCACTTATTTCAACGATGCCATGCGCAAAATTGCTTTTGAAGGAGCACACCTTACCGACACTTTGTTTGAAATAGGTGTGATAGCTCTTTGGGGCATCATTGTATACGCGGTGGCAGTTCGTGTATTCAAATGGGAGTAAGCCGCTCCGCAAATAAATTGTATGAAGATTGTGAAGTTGGGCCTTTTGAGTGTGGTGGTTTTTTCGTTGCTGTTTTGGGCCATTACACTACTATTTCCGTCCAATACAGTGGTCAGCCGTGCAGCCAATGTAGGCGTGAAGGCCGACAGCGTGCTGCACATGCTACGCACTAACAAGGTGAGTATGCAGGTACTGCTGGCAGATACCAACCGCAGCCTGAAGGTGGCAGCGGCCGATATTCCTTTCTACACCGATAATCTTTTTAATGCCCTTAACAGGGAAGCGGTTCCTTCGGCCGACACCGTTTTTTTTGGCATCAAAAAAGGCGGATCGGTGCTGGTGGAAGGTGGCATAGCAGCTTACCAGTTGGCTGCAGACAGTGCTACTGTGCAGGTTTTCTATGTATTTCAAACGCCGTGGTATAAGCCTTTGCGCAAAATGAAAATGATGATGGCGGATAAGGCCTACGGTCCCGGCATCGACAGTAGCCTGGCCCGCCTGAAAGCCTCATTGTACAAAAAATAAGCCCCCTCAAAACTGAAGGGGGCTCTCCGGTATCGGATTTTCAGATCGGGGAATCTGGTTGTTTGTCAGAATATCTTTCCGGCCGTTACAGGCCGCTGCGTTCGATGTGATGACCCTTCGGTCATTCCAAAAATAAGCAGGTATCAACGTTCAAACACCATTTTTCACCAGTTGTGCTTTTTTTGTGGATAACCGCAAGTTTATACCCAATTCGGCCCGCTGATTATTTTCCGCAAACTTTCAATTTGTCATAAAAAAAGCCGCTCACCAGGAGCGGCTTTTTCAATTATCCATTGAAAACCAAATCATTAATTAGCCGGATCAGCCGGCGTGTTCGGATTGCCGTCACGCTCCTGCTGAGGGTAAGGATAGAAGTTACGGGTACGTTCTGCACCTGTTTGGCCGGGGCCGGGACGCCCAAAGCGGCGGCTATCTTCCAGTTTCAACCCGCTCATGTACAATTCAATACAACGGTTTTTGTACACTTCTTGCAGCACGGCCACTTGCGTTTGTGCACCGCTGTAAGCCGGCAGGCCGGCGCCTACGCCAAAGGCATCTGTCGTTTTGGTCAGCACCTGGTTCAGGAAGTTGATAGCGGCCGGCAGGTCATTTCTGCGGGCATGCGCTTCTGCCTGAATCAGTAACATTTCACCCGGCTGGTAAATAGGAATCGCGGTGGCATCATCCCTGAAAAAGCCTGAACCGTTGCTGGCATTTTTGGTCAGATGGAAAGCAATACGACGATCAGCCGGATCGGGCGCCAAAGCACCGCTCAAACCAAAATTGTTTACAATGCCGTACACATTGTTGGTGATGAGCGAACTGCGGAACACCGGATTGGGGTTCAGCGTATTGTAAAAGTAAATACTGCGCACGGTCAGGTTCACGGCATTTGCCCGGGCAATGGCCAGATCGTTGTTGCCAGCCATCAGATAAAACCGGGCGGCCAGGGCCAACAGCGTATTACGTACATCTATCTCGTTGCCCACCTGGCTTAGGAATGCGGCCGGAAGGGGGGTAGTACCTATCAATGCAGCGGCATCATCCAGTAGTTTGGTAGCAGCGGCCAATGCCTCCAGCCGTGTGTTATAGGTGGCGTTTTCGCCGGTATTTACAGGCACCCGCTCCCAAAACTGCGCCATGGTGCCAATGGCCAGGGCCTTGTACAGGTGGGCGTACGCTTGTACCGCATTGCGGTAGCTCACATCGGGTATGTTGCCCACGCTGTTGATGACTTTGGTGGCTTCGGCATTTACAATATTGGCGGTAGTCCAAAAACTATTCAGCACGCCGTTGTTAGGTGCCAGGTTAGTTCCGCCGTTTTGCAATTGTGCCAGGTCTGCATTACCAGCATTCAGTACTGTCAGTTCGCCGGTGCTGAGGCCCGCGGCTGAAATGGCCTGGTACAAACTGCTGACTCCTACGCCGTTCACAGCCCATCGTTGCTTAATGCCCACTACCACCTTGGTCAACCCGTCGGTATTACTAAACACCTGGGCATCGGTTGGGGCGTTAGGATTGGTATAGTCCTTTTTGCACGAAGCCAGACTACCAGCTGTCAGTGCAAGTATGATGAAATATCTTTTCATGAGTAGTCAATTAAAAGTTGGTGGTGATAGAAAGTTGAAGAACCCGCGGAATGGGGAAGGAACCGAAATCGGTACCGCGAACGATGCTCTGACCTGCTGAGTTCACTTCTGGGTCGAACCCTTCGTCGTAGCTATCCCAGCTAAACAAGTTGCGGCCTACCAGTGCCACCTTCATATTTTGGCAAAACTTCAGCCTGTTAAAGGTGTAGCCAATTGCTACCTCACGAAGCTTGGTGAAGCTACCATCCTGCACATGGTACTCCTGAATACGCGGGCCAATAAAACCACCAATAGCAGCTACCGTACCACGTGGTACAGCGCCCCGCAGTTCCTGTTCGGCCAGCGGGCCTACGCCTACGTTGTTACGGGTTATGCGGTCCCAGTTGTACACCTCAAAGCCATACACACCGTCTACCTGCAGGCGCAGGCTCCAGTTGCGAAGGGTAAACTCATTTACAATGGTAGTGGTGAAATCAGGGTTGGGGTCGCCGAGTACTTTTCGGATAGGAGCACCCGTCGGCTGTCCGTTGGCATCACGCTGTGCCACATTGGTGGCGGCGTTTCCACGCTCCACCTGCGGGAGGCTAAATCCATTTACATCGCGTAGCAGCCAGCTGCCGTCATTGTTTCTGGCAAAAAAGTTGACAAAATAAACGCCTACCGGTTGGCCTACCAGCACACCCTGTGTTCCGCTGTTGTCAAATGAAATGAAAGGAGCATTATTGTACAGCTCGGTAATCTTGTTCCGGTTACGGTTGAACAATACAGAAGCATCCCATCTGAAGCCTTTGCGTTGAACCGGTACGGCAGTCACCATCACTTCCACCCCTTTGTTGGTCATGGCCCCTACGTTATCCAGCAGGCTGGAAGCCCCGGCCGAAGGCGCTACACTAAAGGGCAATACCAAATCGGTGATCTTTTGGCTATAAACGCTAAACTGTAAACCTAACCGACCTTTCAGGAATGACATCTCGGCACCCACTTCCAATTCCGTTTTGATTTCTGGACGGATATTGGGGTTGCCTACACGGTTTTGCGGCACCACAGCGCCCCCGGTATACACTTGTGGGCGGTAGGTAGTAAAGCGATCATAGGCGCCAATACCGGTCAGGTTACCGGCCTTACCCCAGGATGCACGCAGCTTCAAAGTATTGAACACTTTGCTTGCATCGGCAAAAAATGCCTCGTCGCTCAAATTGTACGATACACTGGCCTTGGGGTAGAAAATATTGCGGGCATCGGTACCAAAAGCCGAAGAACCATCAAAGCGACCGGCGAGGGTCAAAAACAGTTTGCTTTTCCAGCCAAAGGTTTGCTGCAAAAAGTAGCCATAAATGCTTTGCTCTGCACGGTTATCTACCGGCAGGTTGAAAAAGTTCTGCGCTGCATTAATGGTAGTTACAAAAGGAAGAAGGTCGCGTCCTTCCTGGGCCTGAAAAGTATTTTTAATGTATTGTGCACTGTAGCCTGCGGTGGTGGTACTTGTCAGGTTGCCATCGGCCAGCTCGGTTTTGTAAGAGGCAATGGCATCGCCTGTCCACTGGAAGTAATTGAACTTGGCAGCACTGACATAGCCATCGGGGAAGAAGGCTGCACTTACACCGGCGTAAGGTACGCGGGGCTGCAGCGTATTGCCTTCTTGTGCATAGGTGTCAAAACCAGTAGTCAGGTCCAGCGTAAAGCCTTTGAACGGCGTCAGCGTCAGTTTCATATCGCTAAGCACACGATTGGTACTTTGGCGAATATCGTAGGTCTCAATGACCGAGTTCGGGTTCATGCGCACCAGCTCCACATTCTTCAGGTTGCCGGCAGCATCGCGGGCAGTAATGTCCCACACGTTGTCAATGATGTTCATGGTGCTGATAGGCGAGAAGAAGTTGTTACCGTTCGGCAAGTCCTTGCTTTGCGAATTGGTAAACATGACACCACCCGCCAGTTTAGCCCACTTTGCCAGGCGGCTATCTACCCTTGCTTTCATACCATATCGCTGAAAGTTGGTATTGCGAATGATGCCGCTGTTGCGGGTATAGTTTGCACTCAGGTAATAGTTGGTTCCTTCATTGCCGCCATTTACACTTACGTGGTTGTCGGTACCAAAGCTGCTATTGAAAATTTGATCCTGATAATCGTAGCGGTTTACCTGATACAGCGACTGATCAAGACGGCCACCCAACGCAGCCGGACCGGTACCGGGTACCTGCGCCTGGTTGGTCCGCAGGTTGCCCACCATGGTCAAACGGTCGCCGGCAGTAAACAAATCGGGGCCGCTTGGGATCCCGAAGCGAAAGGGAAAGTCGTTGAGGTCGAGACGACGACGCAGCGAGTTGTGGTTTACGCTGGTGCTAAAGGTTACCTGAGGTTTTCCGCTTTTGCCACGCTTGGTAAAAATTTGTACCACACCGTTAGAGGCCCGGCTTCCGTATACGGCTGCGGCAGCAGGACCATTGATTACCTCAATACGTTCGATGTCATTGGGATTAATATCGACCACCCGGTTGGTGCCTGCCTGAATACGGCTGCCTTGTGCATCGGCATTCAGGTTTACTACGTTGGCCGAGCTGTTATCAATGATCACACCATCTACAATATACAGCGGCTCAGAACTGCCGAAAATAGAACCCACACCACGCAGGCGCACCGAAAAACCACCCGCCGGGTCGCCGGAGTTTTGAGTCACCTGGGCACCCATCACCCGGCCATTCAAAATACCACTCAGGTTTTGGGTACCTGTGTTTTGCAATTGGCGGGCGCTGATGGTAGAAATGGCGTTTCCTAATTCCTTTTTAGAGGTACGGACTGAAGCACCGGTTACCACTACTTCGTCCAACCCAAGCACGTCTTCCTGCAGGCTGGCATCAGCGGTTACATCGGCGCCAGATACCGTTATTTTCTTCTCGGTAGTTTTAAGGCCCACACTGGAGAAAATCAGCGTGTAGTCGCCGGGTTTCAAATTCGCCCGGAGTTCATATACCCCCGCTTCATTCGAAGCAGCCCCAAATTCTGTTCCCTTTACAAGCACAGAAGCGCCGGGTACTGCGGTACCTTGCGGGTTTGTAATTTTTCCTTTGATGGTGACCTGCGCCGCGGCAGCCAGCCCCACCAGGCTCAGAAACAGCATCAGACAAAGATGCCTGCCTCTGCCAGCGAGCATTGATAGCGTTCTCATACAGCAGTTTTGTTTGGTTTTGTTTGACAAGTTTACACTTGAGTTTTAATAAAGTTAAATATGTTCGGCTTATTCTTTACACACAAAACAGATGGGCGGGCCATTTTTCATGGCAGCACCTGTTTATAAAATATTTTATAAAACAGGCCGCCTGTTCATTTTGACATGCTGGCACCGAAAAAATTTCGATAGAATCCTGCAAAAACCTGCAATAAAATGCAAGATGCGATCCCGTTTCCATTGTGTTTTATTTACGCTTACTTTTGCCACCGCTTTTTGAAAAAAAAGCAATGCGGGATGTAGCGCAGCCCGGTAGCGCACTTCGTTCGGGACGAAGGGGTCGCTGGTTCGAATCCAGTCATCCCGACCCGCCAAAGAAAAAGAGGTCAGTACACCGCTCTGGTAGTACCGGCCTCTTGTGTTTTTAGCCCGGTCAATGGCTATGACAAACAAAATGTCCGCCAGCAGTTTGCCGGCGGACATTTCTTCTTTATCCAGGTACAGACTTACTTTATTTCCCGCTGCATCGGGTTGGGGGCACCGGCGCCGGCATTACGGTTGCGGAAGCCGCCCTTAAATAGCTGAAAACGGCTGGGAGTAGCGGCCACCGGCCAGCGATGGTTTGATTCATCAATGTCGGCCGTTTCTCGCATGGGATCGAGTTGAATGCTGGCTACTTCCTTGCTTTTGATGAATGCTTTGAACACTTCATTCTCGTTCTTGCGCCATATTTCAGCAGGAATTCTGTCTACTTCTTTTGTACCGTCTTTAAAGGTCCATTCGATGATCAGGGGCATCACATGACCACCCTTGTTGGTAAACTTCAGTTCGTAAACCCATTTGTCTTTCCAGGGCGCCAACTCCGCTTCGGTCATGGCTTCTGGCGCCTGCCGTTCACGAATCACAGGGCTTTTGTCTACCTGTTTCAAACCGCGGGCATAGTACCAGTAAAAATCACGAAGTGACGTGTCGCGGTCTGTTTCAAAAATGATTGACTTGTCTTCGCGGTTGCGGATTTTAGACACATCTTCAAACGGTAGCAGCATGGGCCTGGCTACCTGCAGCGTATCATTGCCCGGGCGGAACGGCGGGGGACCGGCATTGGCATTCAGCTGAAAGACCCGCACCGTGTCCAGCGAAATATCAACCGGATCGATGCTGTAAAACCAACCACGCCAAAACCAGTCCAGGTCTACTGCACTGGCATCTTCCATTGTGCGGAAAAAATCGGCTGGCGTAGGATGCTTGAATGCCCAACGGCGACTGTATTCTTTAAAGGCGTAATCAAACAGCTCACGGCCCATGATGGTTTCGCGGAGAATATTGAGCCCGGTAGCTGGTTTGCTGTACGCATTCGGACCAAACTGCACGATGTTTTCACTGTTCGTCATGATCGGTTCCAGTTGCTCTTTTGGCAGGCGCATATAGTCGGCAATTGCCCAGGCCGGCCCACGCCTGCTGGGATATTTGTTGTCGAACATTTCCTCCGTGAGGTACTGCGTAAAGGTGTTGAGTCCTTCGTCCATCCAGCTCCACTGGCGTTCATCACTGTTCACAATCATGGGAAAGAAGTTGTGCCCCACTTCATGAATGATCACCCCAATCATGGCATACTTGGTAGATTCGGTATAGGTACCATCCTCAGCACACCGCCCATTGTTAAAGCAAATCATCGGGTATTCCATACCATTGCTGGCCTCCACACTGATGGCTACCGGGTAGGGGTAGGGAATAGAAAACTTGCTGTAGCTTTTCAGCGTATGCGCTACCACCTTGGTACTGTAGCGCCGCCATAGGTTGTAGGCCTCTTTTGGATAATAGCTCATGGCCATTACCTTTTTGCCTTCAACATAGGTAGGCATGGCATCCCACACAAACTTGCGGCTGCTGGTCCACGCAAAGTCACGTACCATGTTTGCCTTGTACTTCCAGGTCTTTTTGGCCATCGATTTATTCAGCCGCAATTCTGCCTTTTTCGCCTCGTCCAGGGTCACTACTTCTTCTACATCTTTAGCAGCCTGGGCTTTGGTCCAGCGGGCAAACTGTGCAGCACTCAGCACTTGCTGATAGTTTTGGCACTCACCGGTGGCGCCTACTACATGGTCGGCCGGCACGGTCATTTCTACCTCATAATTTCCAAATACCAAGGCAAACTCTCCACGACCGGTGAATTGATGGTGCTGCCAACCCTGAAAATCGCTGTACACGCAAAGCCGCGGAAACCACTGCGCCATGGTGAATACGTGGTTACCGTCTTTGGGAAAAAACTCAAAGCCACCACGGCCACCCAGCGTCATACGGTCCGGTATTTTATAGTGCCAACCAATGTTCATTACAAACTGCTGGCCAGGCTTGAGCGGGGCAGGAAGGTCTACACGCATCATGGTTTGGTTAATGGTGTATTTGAGGCCCTTACCGCCAGCATCCTTCACATACTCAATTTTGTCGCCATGGCCTTCCATGATGCCGCGGCGGTCAATGCCTGTGAGCTCACCCACCGACATGTTGGTTCGAACCCGGCTTTCGTCGAATACGGCACTGCCCACGGTTGGGTCGTGCTCATTTTCATCCAATTGAAGCCACAAATAAGTCAGTACATCAGGGCTATTATTGAAATAGGTAATGGTTTCCTTACCGCGTAGTTCCAGCTTGGCCTCATCCAGCTCGCATGAAATTTTGTAATCGGCCCGCTGCTGCCAGTACTTGGGCCCCGGGGCGCCACTGGCTGTCCGATACTCGTTTGGCGTGGGCAAAATGGTACCCAGCTGTTCAAACTTATTGCCGTGGTTGCTTTTAGGATTGTTCTGTATATCCTGCGCTACCGCAGTTACAAAGACACCTACACCCATCAGCAGCATTAACCATTTTCTCATTGCAAGTCTGTTTATTGTTGGTTTCGAAATGGATTTCAATCTCAAAAAGGCAACCGTTCCATGGCCATGACCAGGGCCGCCATAAAGGCACCACCGCTCAAAAATAGCACCCAGTCGCGACGACTGACCTTGAAAAGCCCTTGCCAAATAGCGGCCGCCAGCAGCATCACCGCCACTACCACTAGCTGGCCGGCTTCCAGCCCAATATTAAACCCTAGTAACGGGACGAGGATATCCGATTCTTTGCCGAGCAAACTTCGAAGTCCGTTCGCAAAGCCCATACCATGTATCAGTCCGAAAAAAAGCGCCAGGAAGTAGTTGAGGCTGACTGATTTGGGGGTGAATTTCTTTAAAAAAGTATTGATAAAAGCCGTAACCATGATGGTAACCGGGATAAGGAATTCTACCCAGGTGCTGCTAAAACGAATGATGTTGAAAGTGGCCAGTACCAAGGTGACCGTGTGCCCAATAGTAAATGCTGTCACCAGGATCAGCACCTGCTTCCAGTCTTTGAAAACGTAGATGGCCGACAATGCCATAATGAACAACAGGTGATCCCAGGCGGACCGGTTGATGATGTGCTCCCAGCCAATGTGGAAATAGTCCCAAAACATGTATTGAATACTTGAACCTAAGGCTAACCGAAGGAAATTGGACGCCAATATATCTTGTTTCCTCCATTTGTCCATTTACCAGTTGGTCACGGTATGGCCCTACCGCTTCCTTTTTTGGAAGAGCCGGCGCCTGCCACGACATTTGCCGCATGCAATTGTTCCTTGTTTCCTTGTTGTCTGGCTTGCTTTTTTGGCACCCGTTTTACGTAAGTGTGGTGGAAATAAACCATAATCCGACCGACCAAACACTGGAAACCAGTGTTCGCATTTTTACAGATGACTTTGAGAATACACTGAAGATGCGCTACCCGGGCCAAAAAATTGATCTCTACAATCCGCCGGTCAATGGCAATACCGATTCCCTGATCAGCCGCTACCTGGCCGAAAAAATGCAAGTGCGCCTCAACGGGCGCCCGGTAAGGCTGAAATACCTCGGATTTGAAAGGGTAGAAGAGAGCATTTGGTGCTATCTGGAGGTGCCGGGTGTAAAGAGCGTGCAGCAACTTCACATCAGCAACCGGCTGCTGTATGAGTACAAAAAGGAGCAAATAAACATGCACCACGTGCAAACCGGTGGGCAAAAGAAAAGCTACAAATTAAACAACCCCGAAACCGAGGTCGATTTTCAGTTTTGATCGGTGGTTGGTGCTGTGTCAGTATCGGCGGCGTCGCCGGCTTCATCGTCGGGCAGCAGCGACTTATCTTGTAGCTCCACCAGTATCTTGTCGATCCGGGCGCCGTCCTTGTCAATGATTTCGAACTTAAAACCACGCCACTCAAAAGTGTCGCCAGTACTGGGAATGCGCTCCAGGTGGTGAATAATGAAGCCGCCAACGGTATCAAAATCATCGTCGTCCTCCATCCAGTCTTCCTTATCAAACCGGCTCAAAAAGTCGTAAAAGCTCAAACGAGCATCTACCAGATAGGTACCGTCGGCCCGCTTTACTATTTCATAGTCATCATCGCCTTGCTCTGGTATATCGCCTACAATGGCCTCAAGTATATCGTTCAAGGTGATCATTCCCTGCAGCGTACCATACTCATCTACAATAAAGGCGCTGTGCACTTTGGTCTTTTTGAATTTCTCCATCAGCTGGTACGCCGTGTTATTATCGGGCACAAAAATGGCCTCCCGCATAAAACCTGCCAGCAGCGTAGAGCGGTCTGCCAATACAATATCCTTCAACTGCAAAATGCCTTTGATATTGTCGATTGTGCCTTCGCATAGCGGGTATACGCTGTGTGCATTGGGCTGCAGTTTGGGTAGCAGGTCGGCTATAGTGCCGCCCACGGGTAGCCAAATAATGTCGCTTCGATGGGTCATCAGCGAGGTAATGCTGCGGTCGCCCAAATGAAAAACCCGCTCTATAATTTGTTGCTCGGTTTCGTCGATTTGGCCACTCTCGGCACTTTCGCTTACCAGTGCTTTTATCTCTTCTTCGGTCACCACACTCATCTTGGTGTCCTTTATTTTGAAAAGGCGAAAGAAAAGGCCGGTCACTGAATTGAGCAGCCAAATGATGGGCATGGTCACCTTCGACAGAAAAAGCATGACCGGTGCAGCCAACAGCGCTATTTTTTCCGACTGCAGCATGGCCAGCTTTTTGGGTACAAGCTCGCCTATCAGGATGGAGAGAAACGTAACAATGATAACTACCACACCAGTGCTCACCGATGCTGCATACGGCTGCAACCATTGAATATTAGCTACAATCGGCTCGAGGTCTTTACTAAACTTTTCACCAGAATACAAACCAGTCACAATAGA
>JALOMC010000223.1 GCA_025455665.1 Chitinophagaceae bacterium
TGCAGCCTGTGGGTTGCTGCCGAAAACAAGATATGTCGCGATGCAGCGCCGATTATTGCTATGTAGCACCATGGGGGTGCTTCCGCCGCTTCAATACCGATTTTTGCAGATAGTTTCAGTTGGTTTAGGTAAATCAAGGTAAACCAGCCGGGTTGTCGCGGTCGGTTTTTGCACGATTCATCGAGCGGCAGCGCTTCGCCTTTACCTTTGAAAATTCAAAACCTGATGGCTGCACTATGGAAACTTATGGCCGCATTCTGCTCATAGCCATGCCTGCTTTTTTGCTGCTGGTATTGTTTGAAAAATGGTATGGCTGGCGCAAAGGCAACGATACGGTGAGCAACATGGACATGATTTCGAGCCTGAGCTCGGGCGTGACCAATGTGACCAAGGACGTGCTGGGCCTGGCTGTGGGCATCGTCAGTTACGGCTGGATGCTGGAGCATTTTCAGCTCATGAGTATTGCCAATCATTGGTTCACTTACGTTATTGCCTTTCTCGTGGTCGACTTCCAGGCGTATTGGGTACACCGCTGGAATCACAAGATCAATATCCTGTGGAACCACCACATCATTCACCACAGCAGCGAGGAGTTTAACCTGGCCTGCGCCCTGCGCCAGAATATCTCGGTGTTTGTCAATTTGTTCACCTTTCTGCTGCTGCCGGCTGCATTGCTGGGTGTACCAGGCCAGGTAGTGGCTACTATTTTGCCGCTACACCTGTTTGCCCAATTTTGGTACCATACCCGCCACATCGGGCGGCTGGGTTTTTTGGAAAAAATCATTGTCACACCCAGCCACCACCGGGTGCACCATGCCATCAATCCAGAGTACCTCGATAAGAACCTGGCGGCCATTTTCATTTGGTGGGACAAGTGGTTTGGCACCTTTCAGGAAGAGAAAGACGATGTACCGCCAGTATACGGCATTACCCGACCAGCGGCTACCTGGAATCCCATCCGCATCAATTTTCAGCACCTGTGGCTGCTGATGAAGGATGCATGGCGCACCAGCAGCTGGTGGGATAAGCTGCGCATTTGGGTAATGCCCACCGGCTGGCGCCCGGCCGATGTGGAGGCGAGGTACCCGGTGTACAAGATTGAAGACGTGTACCACTTTGAAAAATACCAGCCCTGGCACCACCGGTGGCTACCGGCCTGGAGCTGGGTACAGTTGGCCGCTACCCTGCTGCTTGTCAGCTATTTATTTGCCAATATTGCCGCCATTGGCTCGCCCGACATGTTTTTGTATGGCGGTTTCATTTTTCTACAGGTGTACGCCTTTACCGACCTGATGGACCGCCACCAGCACGCCTGGCTATGGGAAGCAGGCAAAAATGCGCTGGGCATCAGCTGGATATTGTACAGTGGTGATTGGTTTGGCCTGAAGGCCCTGCACCCGCTGCTGCCCCCGCTGTTGATGGGTTACTTTGTGGTAGCCACCATCGGCAGTGCCTGGTTTTGCCGGCAGCAGGGCGGCCAGCAAACCAACGCAGCGGCCAGCGGCGTTGCTGCCTGATGTTTTACTATTTTTTGGCTCGGCCTTCCTCACAATTGCTTTGCAAACAGGCGGTTTGGCTGAAAAGCTTTCAATAGCTGGCGGGCTGCGCCCGATATTGTAAAAACTGCGCCAAACCGGCCTGTCGGCATGCATACTGCCCTGCGGCCAGCGTTTTATTTTTACGCAGCTAAATCACCAAAGCCAATAAGTCCATGGCCATTCGCATTTTTATCACCGGCGGCACCTTCGATAAAGAGTATGATGAAATAACAGGTACCCTGTTTTTCAAAGAGACCCATCTGCCAGAGATGCTGAAGCTGGGCCGCTGCCGGCTGGAGGTAGACATTCGGACACTGATGATGATAGACAGCCTGCAAATGACGCCCACCGACCGGGAGCTGATTGCTGAAAACTGCATTCGGTGCGAGCATGACCGCATCATCATTACCCACGGCACCGATACCATGGTAGATACCGCTGCGGTGCTGGCCGCTAAGCAAATTGGCAAAACCATTGTGCTGACCGGTGCTATGATCCCTTACAAATTCGGCTCCAGCGATGGGCTATTCAATTTAGGCAGTGCCATGGCTTTTGTGCAAACCCTGGCCCCCGGTGTTTACATTGCCATGAATGGCCGTTGGTTCAACTGGGATAATGTTTGGAAAAACAAGCAGACGGGCATTTTTGAAGAACGGACAGGGGCTGCCGGACAACCGTAGCGCTTCTGAGAAAACAAAACGTCTTGTTTGGCTGTCGTTTGTTTGTTTTGTGCCCCCATGTACTGGCAAGAATTCAGGCAAACGCTGCGGCTCTCCATTCCACTGATCATTAGTAATGTGGCACAGGTAGGCCTGGCATTGATAGACAGTGCCATGGTAGGCGCTATCGACTACAAACAACTGGCCGCCAGTAGCCTCGTCATCAATGCTATTGGCATTCCGCAGGTTATCTGTATGGGGCTTTGCATTGCCATTACCCCATTGGTAAGCATAGCACGTGGCCGCGGCGATCAATTGGCAGCCAGCCGCTACTTGTACAATGGCACGGTGGTGGCCACGCTTGGCAGTATACTCATTGCCCTGCTTTGTACGCTGGCCATGCCACTGCTCGATCATCTGGGGCAGGATCCGGCCATTGTAGCCATCTGCAAGCCCTACTACCTGGTGATGGTGTGGGGGCTGGTACCTATGACGCTTTTTTTGAGCATGAAGCAGTTTAGCGATGCACTGGAGCACACCCGCACGGGCATGCTGCTGGCCCTGCTGAGCCTGCCGCTGAATGCTTTTTTGAATTGGCTGCTCATTTTTGGGCACATGGGTCTGCCACGGCTTGAGTTGTTTGGTGCTGGCATTGCCACGGCCCTAAGCCGCATCATCATTGTAATGCTCATGGCAGGCATTTTGTGGCGGCATCGGGTGTATCAGTCATACATCAGGCTGCGGCGGCAGGCATGGCACCTGCGGCGCCCTGAGATAAAAGAGCTGTTGCACATTGGTGTGCCCAGTGGCTTGCAGCTGGTGATGGAGGCTGGCGCCTTCAGCATCAGCGGCATCATGGTAGGATGGCTGGGGGCCGAGGCACAGGCTGCACACCAAATAGCGCTTAACTGCGCCAGTACCACTTTTATGGCCGTACTGGGCCTGGCCATGGGTGCCAGTATCAGAGCCTCGCATGCGCTGGGGGCCGGCCGGCCCGATCAGCTAAAAGTAATTGGCAAAACCACTATCATGGGCGGCCTGCTGTATGGCTTGGCTACAGCCCTGCTGTTTGTGCTACTGCGGCAGTTGCTGCCCCTTATGTTTACTACCGAGCCTGCCGTGGTAGAAAGTGCCGCCACGCTTTTGCTGGTGGCGGCCCTCTTTCAGGCCAGCGATAGCCTGCAGTGTATTGGTGCTGGCTTATGCCGTGGCATTAAAGATGTAAAAATACCTACCGCCCTGGTAGCGCTGGCCTACTGGGTCATTGGCATACCTGTTGGCTACTACCTGGCGTTTCCGCTACAGTGGGGCGCTGCTGGTATTTGGTGGGGATTGGTCATTGGCCTGAGTGCGGCGGCCATCTTACTTAACCAACGCTTTTTGCGGCTCATGAAGACCGCAGCTATGGCCATTTAATCATTGGCAGGTTTTCATCGGGCTTCCACCAAAGTGGGGGCCGATACCGCTTTTTCACTTGGTTTGTTCATTCCGGCAGGCTTGCTGGTAGCCCTGCTTGTTCACCAATCATTGATAATCATTATTT
The DNA here is from genome assembly GCA_025455665.1 of Chitinophagaceae bacterium. Lineage (GTDB taxonomy): Bacteria > Bacteroidota > Bacteroidia > Chitinophagales > Chitinophagaceae > Phnomibacter. The sequence continues at coordinate 3,741 of JALOMC010000223.1, forward strand.
GTTTGGCCATTGGTGGAGAGGTATTTCCGTTGGTCAAAAGGCATTTCGGAGTGTGGAAAATGGTACAGAAATAAAACCCCAAAAGCTTCCACATGTCAAAAATGCTGGTTAACTTGTATAACGTTAAAGGGTTTAAGGGTTTAAAAAAGAGCCCGCTGGTGTTTACTGGTGGGCTCGCTTTGTTTAGGTGATGCTGCATTTTTCCGAAAAAAATCACCGCTCTTGAAAGAACGGCGATAGTATACTAACGGAATTCAGCTCCTGATTACTGGCTCCGCTTCACACTTCCCCCGCTGTTTACATTGATGTTTTTTATGACAGCTTCTCCCTTGTAGGTAACAAAGCCACCGCTGTTGGCCGAGGCCTCTACTTCTTTCAGCACGGTTACCTGTACGCCACCGCCACTGTTCACTTCTGCTTTCAGGTAGTCGGCCGCCAATTCGTAGCCTTTCATCATCCCACCACTGTTGCTGTGCGCATCCAGGTGGCTCACTTTGCCACTGAGTACTATAAATCCGCCACTATTGCTGTGTGTTTTCAGTTGCCCCAGGTTTACTTCGCCTTTTATGCTGGCACCGCTACTGGCACGAAGGGTTTCCAGTTGCTTGAATGAAACATAGGCTTTCACCTTCCAGTTTTTTGGCATTTTCCACAGCTTCCAGTTCACATCCACATAAATGCGCAATATGCCGTCTACTACGTCGGTACGCACCCTGTCAAGCAGTTCAGCATCAGAGGCAGCCACCGCTACTTCGTACTCAGCACCTTGCGTCAGCAGCACCTCCACCCCCGCCGAGGCATCAATGCCTGTGAAGCTGCCCACGGTGCGCTTTTCCGTATTCGCCTCATAATAGGTTTTGGTTTGGGCCGCTGCCCAGGTGCAAGTGCCGGCCATGGCCAGCAGCATCAATAGCTTTTTCATAGTTTGGGTGATGATGTATTTGAAAAGTGGAACAATGGGGCCGGTTAGGCAGGCA
>JALOMC010000224.1 GCA_025455665.1 Chitinophagaceae bacterium
ATCAAAAAGCGGCCGGTGGTGATAGAGACCGCTCAGGGCGATAGCATTGCCATCCGGCACATGATGTACATCAGCCTTAGCTACGACCACCGTATTATTGATGGGGCGCTGGGTAGCACCTTCCTGAATGCGGTAGCCCGGGAGTTAGAAGCCTTCGATATCAACCGCAATTTTTAAAGAACCGAGTCTTCGCCAGTAACTGGCGTAGTGATTGAATAAGAAATGCCCTTCCTGCTTTTTACAAGCTGGCGGGCATTTCTTGTTTTTTGCTAAATTCCTGTTCGAACAAAAAATGAGCAGGCATGAAGCAATTGTCAGAAACATGGTTTGCCGATGGTTACATCGACTTTGAACTGAAGAAATACACGCTGCTGGCTTATTTGCAGCAGGTAAACAGTTATTTCGGCGAGAACAAACTGTATCCACAATTGGCCGATGTGATTTTTCACTACAACAACCTGTTGCAGTTCAGGACGAACAAAGAATACCTGAAGCAGCAGTTTCCGAGGCGTCTCAGTCAGCTGGATATGGAACGCCTGACCTTGCTGTATGAATCGATGATGGCCGACGATGAGGTGATGCAAGAGCTGGAAGGCATTTTGCAATATGCACTGGCGCAAATGAAGTGCACCATCGAAGAAGGTACCGGCATCTATGAGTTTGTAGAAACCCGTCTTGAAATCAATCCTGTGGGCCTGATGGCACTCGATAATACAGAGGGATACTTTATGCTTCGCGACGGTTATTATCGGGAGACCCGCGTATACCAGTATCGCATCATGTTTTTTGAAAAGGAGAGTTCTCGCTATCGCAGCATGCGTACAGAGTATGTGAGCAGTTGGCAGCGAAGTGTGGCACATTCGGTCAATTATATCAAAACCGAGCTGCTACGCAATCGGACGCAACTGCCCAACCCGGCCGTTTACAGCATTGAAACCGACCTGACATTTCCGCTGGAAGAAACCCTGTTACCCATTGCACGGCGCAGCCTGGTACGCTACATCACGCACCAGCAGGGTTCGGCTGCTTAGCCTGCCCATCCTTCACGGTCAAGGCTACGGTACTGGATGGCTTCGGCCACATGCTCTGGCCTTATTTCATCGCTGGCAGCCAGGTCGGCAATGGTGCGGCTCACCTTTAGAATGCGGTCGTAAGCCCTGGCACTCAGGTTTAGTTTTTCCATAGCAGCCTTCAGCAGGTTGGCGCCCACCTGGCTCAGTTGGCAATATTCCCGCAGTTGTTGGCTGCTCATTTGGGCATTGCAGTACACCCCGCTACTGCCCTCATAGCGTTTGGTCTGTATGTCGCGGGCTTGCATCACCCGTTCCCGTATCTGCTCGCTTTTTTCAGCACTTGTTTTGGCACTCAGCTCGCTAAAGGGTACTGGTGTTACTTCCACATGCAGGTCGATGCGGTCTAGCAGCGGCCCGCTTATTTTATTCAGGTATTTCTGTACAGCGCCGGGCCCGCAGGTGCATTCTTTTTCAGGATGGTTAAAGTAGCCACAGGGGCAGGGGTTCATGCTGGCCACCAGCATAAAGGATGCTGGAAAATCGAGCGATACTTTGGCCCGGCTGATGGTAACGCGTCGTTCTTCCATGGGCTGGCGCATTACTTCCAATACAGTGCGTTTGAACTCCGGCAGTTCATCTAAAAACAGCACGCCATTGTGCGCCAGCGAAATCTCGCCCGGCTGGGGATTGCCACCGCCACCTACCAGTGCTGCATCGCTCACGGTGTGGTGCGGGCTTCTGAAAGGGCGCTTGCTGATGAGGGTGGCATGTTCGGGCATTTTACCTGCCACACTATGAATCTTGGTGGTCTCCAGCGCTTCGTGTAGTGTAAGGGGCGGCAGAATGGTAGGCAGCCTGCGGGCCAACATGGTTTTGCCGGCACCGGGCGGGCCTATCAATATCACATTGTGCCCGCCGGCCGCTGCTATTTCCAGCGAACGCTTGATGTTTTCCTGGCCTTTTACGTCCGAAAAATCAAATTCGAAATCATACTGTGAATGGTAGAATTCATCGCGGGTATCTACTACCGTAGGAGGAATGGTGTTGATGCCTTCCAGCAGATCCACCACTTCATTCATGTGCTGCACACCATATACCTCTATGTTGTTTACAATAGCTGCTTCTCTGGCATTTGGCCTGGGTACAATCAAGCCTTTGAAACCTTCTTTGCGGGCCTGAATGGCAATGGGCAGGGCTCCTTTAATGGGGCGTACTTCGCCATCAAGGCTCAGTTCGCCCATGATGATGTAGTCTTTCAGGGTTTCGTGTTGGCGCAGCTGTTCGGTAGCCCCCAGTACGCCGATGGCGATTGGCAGATCGAAGGCCGTACCGCTTTTGCGAATGTCGGCCGGTGCCAGATTGACCACTACCCGGGTGCGGGGCATCTTGTAACCGTTGGCTTTGATGGCGCTTTCCACCCGCTGCAGGCTTTCTTTCACGGCATTATCGGGCAGGCCCACAATAACGGCGCCGGGGCTACCGGTATTATTGACATCTACTTCCAGCGTAATGGTGACGGCATTTACCCCCATCACCGCACTACCAAACGTTTTTACCAACATGCCATAAATGTAAATGATTCGACAAAACGCAGAGCACGTGGAAAGTACGTGGGTTTTTGCAGCATGTTGTCGAACGATGCCGTAGCAACACTCGCAGCGTTTACAGCCTGTCTATCATCTCCACCACGCCTTCCCGCTTCAAAATCAGGTAGCCCAGTCGGTCGTTGCTGATGCCCTCTTTTAGTTGGTAACTAAAGAAAAGCTGGTCATCGTGCACATGGGTTTCAAAAAAGCGAAAAGCAATGTTGGCATGTGGCTTTAGCTCCTCGGCTATTTCGTACAGGTGAGTAGAAAGTACAAACAGTGAATTGCTGATTTTAAGCAAGCCTTTGATAACCGTGCTACTGCACCGCATGGCGTCCTGTACATTGGTGCCCTTAAACAGTTCATCTATCAGCACCAGCCACTTGCCACCATCGTTTATACGGGTCAGCGTGTTTTTGATGCGCTGTACTTCATTAAAAAAGTAGCTCTCGCCCTTGATGATGTTGTCGCTTACTTGAATATTGCTAAGGATACCATCGAACACAGTAAGCTGCAGCCTACGGGCGGGTACCGCCATGCCCAGGTGGGCTAAATAGCTGGCAATACCCACGGCTCGTATAAAGGTGCTTTTGCCGGCCATATTGGCACCAGTCAAAAAAATGAAATTGCTTTCCAGATGAAGACTGAGCTCGTACGTCACTGGTTGTTTTAGCAAAATATGCCACAGCCCTTCAGCATTCATGATAGGCGTGGGGCTGGTAGTAAACTCAGGAAAGCGAAGCTGGTATACCTGCACGGCTTTGGCCAGGGAATAGTAGGCATCCAGCTGGCTGAAAATATCGATGAGTTCGAAGATGGCAGCCTTGTATCGGTTGTGCAGGAAATAGCCCCAGTTAAGCGATGTGGCCGGACTGATTTGCTCCTTCGAAGGCGCCTGCAGCATTTGCCTGGCCGTATCTTTCTGCAGCAGGTTTGCTATTCTATCCAGCTTTTTTTGCAGCAAGGGCGGTGCCCCGGCACTGCTAAACAAGTGCAGCAACTGCTGCATGCCTTTTAAGAATTCAGTAGCATGCCCTACGGTATAGCGCACCAGCGAATAGTCGGGGCCATGAAAAAGCTTGTAGGCGAGGGCCCCCACTGGTGTGGGCTGAAATGGGATGCGATCAATTTGCGATTCGTAAAATTTTTCCAGCACCATGATGGTGCCATTGCTGATTTGCGACGGCCATTGATCCAGCTTATTGCCCACCAACTGCAGGGTTTGCTGGGTTTCCAGTATCAGTGGCAGCTGCTGGTGCGGGTGGCTTAGCAGGTGTACCAGATAGTGCCGCCCCCCGATGGTTTGGGTAAAGTCCAGTTTGTTTAGTACCGATTGGTCTTCATCGGCATGAAAAATAGCAAGGTCTTGCAGGGTTGTTTGATCAATATTCATGCAATACAGCTGGTTTGAGGCCGCCTATTTCCGATTAAAGAGCAGGCGCATTCCTTTCTGAGATTCATCGAACTGTCCGTTTGCATACGCCAGGTGGCCATTTACAAAAGTGTGGGTAATGCGAGCCGGCATGGTTTCGCCCTCCAGCGGGCTCCAGCCACACTTGTAGTGCAGGCTTTCGGGTGTTATCAGTGTATTGGTCTGCAGGTCGGCCAGTACCAGGTCGGCGTAGTAGCCTTCTCTGATGTAGCCACGGTCACGTATCTGAAACATGTCGGCCACATTGTGGCTCATTTTCTGCACCATTTTTTCCAGGCTGATGCGGCCTTCCTTCACATATTTCAGCATCAGCAGTACAGAGTGCTGCACCAGCGGCAGCCCTGCATGTGCATGTTCGTAAGGGCCTTCTTTTTCGGCCAGCGTATGCGGCGCATGGTCCGTGGCTATCACGTCTATCCGGTCGTCTAGCAGGGCCTGCCACAGTGCTTCGCGGTTGTCGGCCGCTTTAATGGCAGGGTTGCACTTGATTTTGTAGCCGAGGCGGGCATAATCATCGGCCGTAAAGTGCAGGTGGTGCACACATACTTCGGCGGTAATGCGTTTATCAGCCAGTGGCAGCATGTTGGTAAACAACATTAACTCCCGGGCAGTGGTAATATGCAGCACATGCAGGCGGGTACCGTGCCGCATAGCCAACTGCACTGCTTTGAACGAACGATTCGAAGCAGGCATCCACATCGCGGATAATAGGGTGATCGGCCGGTTCCAGTTCAGGCTTTTCTGCTTTCAGCCGGGCATAGTTGGCTTTAATAATTGGTTCTTCTTCGCAATGCAGTGTGATCAGCATTTCACTTTCCGAGAAAATGCGGTTTACCGTCAGGCAATTGTCGACCAGCATATTGCCCGTAGAAGCACCTAAAAAAATCTTGACACCACAAACCGATTCTTTCTTTTCGTTGGTGCGCAGCACTTCATCAGCATTGTTGTTGCTGGTGCCCATATAAAACGAGTAGTTGGCCAGCGAGGTGGCAGCTCCAATCTGGTATTTCTCTTCCAGCAGGTCCTGCGTCAGCGCATTGGGCACGGTGTTGGGCATTTCCATAAAGCTGGTCACGCC
>JALOMC010000225.1 GCA_025455665.1 Chitinophagaceae bacterium
GCCAATACCCCGAGGTGACCGCCGCCCGGCTGGCCATAGAAGCCAGCCTGGAGCAACATGCCCCCCGGGTGCCACTGCCCCAGCCGGCCGCTACCCGCAACAAGGTGCTGGCTGCCCTGGCTGCCGAAGCCGAAGCCGAAGCCATGACCCCATTGGCAACAGCAGCCGCCAAGCCTGCCCCGGTGGTAGCCATGCCCCCGGCCGACCTGAAAGTGGCCCCCAAGCCCATCCGCTGGTTTCGCACGGCACTGGCTGCCTCGGTACTGCTGCTGATGGGTAGTGTGCTGCTCAATTTTTACTTCTATAGCGAAATGGCCAGCGCCAACAAGGCCAGCAATGCCCTGGTGCTGCAGCGGTGGCGCTTGCCCCGGTGGCTGGCGGCACACAGGCTGTAGCTACGGTGTACTGGAACCAACAATCGAAAGAGGTGTACATACAGGCCAAGGGCCTGCAAGCACCTGCCGCCGGCAAGCAATACCAGCTGTGGGCGCAGGTAGATGGCAAAATGGTGGATGCAGGCCTGATCAGCTGGAATGCCGATGGCCTGCCGGTGAAAACGGGCACTACGCCCCGGGCGGAGGCCTTTGCCATATCGCTGGAAAATGAGGGCGGCAGCCCCACGCCCACCCTGACGGCAGTAGTGGCGCTGGGTAAGGTGTAAATTTGGCTACCATTCGTTTTTTTACCATGCCTACGACGGTACCTGCAAGGCCTTCTGCCAACGCCTATCTTCTGGCAGCGATAGCAGTACTGTTACTCTCGTTTTATTTGTTCTTTACCCCCGGCGATCGGCTGCCGGTCATTACCTGGCTCGATGCCATCTATTTTGACAAATGGGTGCATGCGGGCCTTTTTCTGCTATTGGTATGGCTGTGGTGCCGGGCGCTGGCCAAGGGCCACTGGCACTACAGGGTAGTAAGCCTGCTAACGGTGCTGGCCATAGGCTACGGCATAGCTGTAGAGTATATACAAGAGGCCTGGGTGCCCTACCGCAGCTTTGATGTGCTGGATATGATAGCCGATGGTGTGGGAGCCTTGCTGGGGGCAGTGTTGTACAGGCGCTGGCGTTGAGGCTTGGTTTTTAACGAATGCTTGACGCCCCTGCAAGCGGCTGTCGACTACTTTGGAAGAAGCAAAAATGAACTGATAGTCATGCCTGCCAAATACCTTACTATGCTGTGCCTGCTGCTGGGCGCAGCCTTTATGCAGCCGCTGCTGGCGCAGCCCTCGTACTACCAAACACCCGAGGGCAAAATAGTAGACAGCGCCACGTACACACAGCAAAAAGCCGCAGAAGAAACCCAATTCAGAAAAGCCCTGGCCCAAAAAGTGCCCGGCAAAGCCATATACGTAATAGACAAAAAGCGGTTGGTGCGCAAAAATGCCGATAGCGTGCTGTATAGCTACAAGCGCATCATTAGCATGGATGACCGCGACAGCAGCGGCATGGCTCCACCCGGCCCCGAGGATTATATTGGTCAACCGTTTCCGCTGAGCCAGCTGCGTACCCTAAGCGGCGACACACTGACGCTGGAAAGCCTGAAAGGCAAACCGACCATGATTAATTTTTGGTTTACCACCTGTAAGCCTTGCATTGATGAAATGCCCGTGCTGAACGGCCTGCGGCAAAAAATGAATGGCCGGGCCAACTTTGTGGCGGTCACCTTTGAGCCCGGCGATAAAGCTGCCGCATTTTTACAAACCCACCCGTTTGACTTTCTACAAGTAGCCGATGCCAAACCACTGACCGCGGCGCTGCAAATGCAAACCTATCCGGTAAACATTTTTCTGGATAAACACGGGGTAATTCGGCAGGTGGAAGGCGGTATTCCGTACATCGTAAAAGGCGGGCGCAAGGCGAAACCGAAGATTGGTAACGCCAAAGAATTTCAGGCTATCCTTCAATCATTGCTGTAAGAAGCTGTTTAGCATCCATTCGCAGTGATTCCAATGGCCTTTTTGGCTGCAACCTGGTTCTGCTTTTTGCTGAAGGCTGCCGGCTGCGGCTGCCAAATCCGTCCCGTTTCACTCTAAAGTCCCCGAAGGATATTTTCAGCCCTGAAATTTAAACGGCTTCTAAGGGAGGCGATGCTTCCACCGCTGCGCTTTATTCAAACCCGAGGCTCTTCAGTTCTCTGAAATGGCCGTTCAGTTTGATCTTTTCTTTCAACGCCTCCATCTCCCTCACCACCGGCACTACTTTTTGCAGGTGGCGCTTCAGGCGTTCTATGCGCTGGTCTTCTTGCAGCAGTTGTAGTATTTCGTACTCTTCTTCCAGGTTCATACCGGCCAGGTGGGCCAGCTGGTAGCTCAGCAGCTCGGTATCGGCAGCCGGAAAGGGCTTGCTGACCTGCAGCAGCCGGTGCAGCTCACGCAGGGCGGCCGCAATGGGCCCAATGCGGTCGGGCAGCGGCTGCTGCTCGTTGGGCGGGTAGCTCACAATGGCGCCGTCGTACAGCTTGTCGGGCACGTCGCGTATCACTTCCAGTATTCTGAATACGGCCAGCCCCTCGGTGCTGATGTCCATTTTGCCATCCTCGTACTGTTGCTTGAGGGCGGCTACCCGCACCAGGGTGCCGTACTCACCCAGCCGGCCATCGAGCACGGTAGGTATACCAAAGGGCTTGCCGGTGGCCAGGCACTCGCTGATGAGCTGGCGGTAGCGGGGTTCGAAAATGTGCAGGTTCAGTGTTTCGCCGGGGTACACGACGATGCCGAGCGGAAAAATGGGGATGAAATTGGTCATACGATGCGAAGGAAAGGAAGCACGACGGCTGCCCGCAGCAATGTACTGCAAGCGGAGGAAACCTGCCTGCAACTGTGTAGGGTACGGAGCTGCCTGGTGGGCACTGCTGATGGCGGTGCTGCTGGCGAGGGGCCGCCGGATGTGCAAGGGGGCGAGGTACGAGCCCGCCCGCTGCGCAGCAAGGGCCGTAGCGAAGCGAAGCCTGTAGCAGCCGGTACTGCCGCCGGGTAGTGCACGGCTGCCGGGGGCCCCAAAAAAAGCAGGTGGCATTGTGTGCACACAAAACCACCTGCTGAAAAAAATTGGAAGCCAAACGGGCCGGGATGCTTAGCCCAGGGCGGCGCTGTAGCGGGTGGCTACCACGTCCCAGTTTACCACGTTCCAAAACGCATCGACAAAATCGGGGCGGCGGTTTTGGTACTTGAGGTAGTAGGCGTGCTCCCACACATCGAGGCCCAAAATGGGGGTGCCTTTTACTTCGGCTACGTCCATCAGCGGATTATCCTGGTTGGGGGTGCTGCTGATGGCCAGCTTGCCGTCTTTTACAATGAGCCAGGCCCAGCCACTACCAAAGCGACCGAGGGCGGCTTTTTTGAATTCTTCTTTCAGCTTGTCGTAGCCACCCAGATCGGCCTCAATGGCAGCTGCCAGTGCGCCGGTGGGGGCTGCGCCGTTGTTGAGGGCCAGTTGGTTCCAAAAGAAAGTATGGTTCCAGTGGCCGCCACCATTGTTGCGGATGGGGCCGCCCATGGCACCAGCATTGGCTACCAGTTCTTCCAGGGTCTTGCCTTCGTTGGGCGTGCCGGCAATGGCATTGTTCAGGTTGGTGACGTAGGTGTTGTGGTGCTTGCCGTGGTGAATTTCCATCGTGGCCTGGTCGAAAAAGGGCTCCAGGGCATTGCTGGCGTAAGGCAGCGGGTCGAGTGTAAATGGCATATCTGTTTGCTTTTTATTGTTTGAGAAAAAGGATTGCAGAGAGGAACAAAATTATACATCGAAAGTTGGCCGGGGATTCGAATTAGGGAAAACGCCAGTGGGGAAGAAGGAATGATGAATGGGGGGCGGAAAGGGCAAGGCCGAAAGCGAAAGGCTTAAAGCTGAAGTGACGTGAAGGGCAAAGGTGAAAGGGCAAACGAGTCATCCTTCTTCGGAAGTCAGCAATTCCCTCCGTGTGCTCTGTGTCCATAGGGCGACAAACTCCGCCTCAGATTGCGCAGATTACCACAGATGAAAGCCCGCCAATTTCAAATCTCTTTTCCTCTGCGCCTCTGCGAGAAGCCTTTCAAATGTTGCTACTTGTCTGCCAGCACCGCAATGGCCGGCGAGTAGCCGCTTACTAAAAATGTATTGCGGGCCGGAAAGGGCTCTTCGAACGGATAGCGCCGATCGAACAGACTGATGCGGCCAAAGCTACCGGGGCCCGCCGGCGCCTGCACATACACCGCCGCATACGCCGCTGCAGGCAGCAGCAAGGCTTCTACACTGCCATAGCGGCCGCGGTAGTACAAGCGGTACAGTTGCTCGCCCAGGCGCACCATGCGTTCGCTGCCCAGGGTGCTGACCCACGAACGGTACTGCCTGATACCGGGCTCGTACAGCATATCATCGAGCGGTGCAATGGCCATGCCTTTTAGCTGGCCGGCCAGCCAATCGTATACGGCGCCGTAAGTTCCCAGTGTGTCTGCCAGGCCGTTCATCACCGCTTGCGGCTGCCGCCGTAGCGAGTCGGGCACAAACAGGCTATCGTACAAAGCCAGCCCGCTCAGGCCGGCCGCTTGCAGCTGGCGCCAGCTTTTGCGTAGTTGGTAATAGGGGCTGAATACATCATCGGCATCGGCCAAGGCTGCCTGCTTCGACAGCTTTTGCGGTGCCGCATCGGGCGCATGCTGGCGGGCAAAAAGTACCTGACTGGCACCGGTAGCCGCCGGGCCAAACGATGAGTCGAGCCATGCATCCAGCTGCACCAGGGCCGGGCCTGGCTCTCGTTCGCTATCGCTGGCAAATGTGAGCGGCATGCTCTCTTCGAGGTATACTTTGTCGATGGTAAAACGGCCTTGTTTGTCGGGCTTTACCGGAATGGCCTGCATGCCCTCTCCTTCGCCAAACAGGGCCAAAATATTGGCTGGCCGGAGGTTGTACGCCCCCTCGGGCAGGTGGGCGGGCCACACCACACTGGCCTCGGCGTGCCCTTTTTCCAAAGGCCAGCGCAGCCGCCAGCTTTGCTGCTGTGGCCCAATAATGGTCATCACAAACGTGGCCGGTGGCAGTTCCCGATCGCCTATTTCGTAGTCGGCTATAATGTCCAGCGTATCGCCCGGCGCCAATTTATCGGTAGACAGGGCTACCTGAAAGCGCCCCGGTTGGGCACTGACTGCAGCCGGCATGGCCTGCACCAGCGTGATCAAGCAAAGTAAACGTAGCAGCATAGGTAATGAATAGCAACGCGCTGCCGTGGTTACAGCGGGCTGCGTTTGCGCTGAAAAAAAAGTTTCATAAGGCGGGCTCCTTCGTCGGCCAGCACGCCGGTGGTTAGTTGTGTTTTTGGATGAAAAGGCGACTGGCTGCCGTAAAACCGGCGATAACCATGCTTTTCATCGGCAGCGCCCACCACTATACGGCCTATTTTGCTCCAGTACAGGGCGCCGGCACACATGTGGCAGGGCTCCAGTGTTACGTACAGTGTAGCGTCCGGCAGGTACTTGGCGCCCATATGGTTGAAGGCTGCCGTCAGGGCAATCATTTCGGCATGGGCTGTTACATCGTGCAAAGTCTCGGTCAGGTTGTGACCCCTGCCAATTATTTTGTTGTGCTGCACCACTACCGCTCCTACGGGTATCTCGTCCTTCTCAAATGCCAACTGGGCCTCTTGCAAAGCCCGCTGCATAAAGTAGCTGTCGTCGAACATGGTTTCCACTGCTGAAAGATAGTACCTCACAAGCAGTGCTTGCCAGACGTCAGCGCCAATTTTGCAATATCTTACCGACTGCCAGACGTCAGCGCCAATTTTGCAATATCTTACCGACGCCATTTTACACTCCACTATGGATCTTGAGAATTTTCGTCAATTCTGCCTCTCCTTGCCAGCTGTTACCGAAGGTTTTCCTTTTGACAGCAACACACTGGTGTTTAAAGTAGCCGGCAAAATGTTTGCACTGACCGATGTGGATCTGTTTGCCAGCATCAACCTGAAGTGCGACCCCGAGCAAGCGCAGGAGCTGCGTGAGCGGTATGCAGCCGTGCAGCCGGGCTACCACATGAATAAGCAGCATTGGAACAGCATTGCCATGGATGGGAGTATAGGCCGGCAGCTGCTGCTACAGTGGACCCGCGAC
>JALOMC010000226.1 GCA_025455665.1 Chitinophagaceae bacterium
AAAAAAATACGGTGTAAACCGCACCGCCATGATGGCCCGCTCCAGCGGCACATGGGGGCGTTCTTTTTCTATACACAGCAGCTGGCCACCCAGCTCTCGCAGGCGGGCATGGTGGGGGCGTATCACCTGGTAGTCGCGGCTGTCTACGGCATAAAAAGGATCGGCCAGGCCGGCAAATACCGGCTCGTGGTGGGCGCCCATGAGCATGTGCACCGGAAACACGCCAAACGAAGTGCTCTTGCGCTTGCACACCTCGCCAATGCCGTAGTGGCGGCAGGCCAGCTGAAAGCTGTGGCAAATAAAAAACACGTGCTTTTTGATGCTGTCGGGCTGCGCATTGTGGGCCTCTACCTGCTGCAGCCAGTTAAAATAGCGGGCTTCCCACTCGCTGCCCTCGCTATCGAGGGGGCTACCAGGGCCACCGCTGCTGATGTAAATATCGAAGCTGAGATCGGGCACTTGCAGGTGGCGCCGCACATCAAACTCGTGGAGGGTTATTTCCAGCCCGCTGTGCTCGGCATAGCTGTGTACTATTTCCCGAATACCCCGCATGCCCTGGTTTTCAACGCCTTCGTACAAATCGAGTAATCAACGCCTTCGTACAAATCGAGTAAAGCCAGTTTGATCATGCGCAGTTGCAGGTTTGCCCCACGGATGGGTAGGAATAAAGCGGCAAAGCTACCAAATAGCGGCTCCTCGGCGCACAGGCTTTGGCAGATGGTGGAAATTTTATGTGATGCGATGTGCCGGCCACGGGCAGGGGGTGCCAGGTGCTTTGTTTCACTTTTGTTAAGGAAATGCAAAGCAAAAAATAGGCTTCGTATAACCAGCTGTTATATTCGGCCCTGCAACCCCTTCTTTAACCAAAACTAACAACGCATGAAGAAAATGCTGCTCGTTGCGCTGTACGCAACGTGCTTTTGGGTAGTGACTTATGCCCAGAAGATCACCGTGTCGGGCACGGTGACCGACCCGGCTGGTGCCGCCATTGCCGGCGCCTCCATTACTGAAAAAGGAACCCGCAATGGTACCATGGCCGATGAGAAAGGCCGGTTTAGCCTACAGGTGGGGCAGGGTGCCACGCTGCTGGTATCGGCCTCGGGCTATGGCCAGCTGGAGGTGCCCGCCGGTAAAGCGGGTACTATTACCCTGGCGGCTACTGCCAGCGATTTGACCGAGGTAGTGGTGACGGCCCTGGGTGTGAAACGGGAGAAAAAGGCGTTGGGCTACGCCGTGCAGGAGGTGAAGGGTGAAAACCTGACGCTGGCAAAATCGGTAGACGTGAGCACCAGCCTGGCTGGCAAGGTAGCCGGTGTGCAGTTGGTGGGTTCGCCCAGCTCTACCTTCGACAATGCCGACATTCTCATTCGCGGGGTGACCGGCCTCGGCCCTCAGGCTCCCATTTTTGTGGTAGATGGTACCATTACCAACCAGAGTGCGGTGCTCATGGACAATATTGAAAACGTATCGGTGCTGAAGGGCCCGGCGGCCACGGCATTGTACGGCCAGCGGGCAGCCAATGGCGCTGTGGTGATTACCACCAAAAAAGGCACTCGAAAGCGGACACAGTCGGTAGAGTTGAACCTCGGAGCTACGTTTGAAAATCTGGCATTGCTGCCACGGTACCAAAATCAGTATGCCGGCGGCTACTCCAGTAGCTACACCAGCAAAGGATCGTTGGGTACGGGCTATCTCGACGATCAGGGGTACTACATTTTTCGCTATCGCCCGAGCGTACACCCCGCCAGTTGGGCCAGTTTTGATGGCCAGCGCATGCTGGAGTATGGGGCCGATGAAAGCTGGGGACCTCGTATTGACGGCAATATGTATCGACCCTACTACAGCTGGTATCCGGGTGCTGGCTTTGGCCAAATGGAGCCATTGGTAGCCCAGCCAGACAACGTGAAGAATTTCTTCCGGACGGGTGTCAATCTCAACAATACCATCGCCTTTACTTCGGGCGGCGAGTCGCATAATTTTCGCATGAGCTATGGCAATCAAACCCGATCGTTGATTATAGAAAATGCCAAGCGCCAACAGCACCAGCTGGGTGTAAACGGTTCGTTTGACATTGGTGACCACATTACCATTTCGAGCGACCTGGTGTACACCACCCGCAGCACCAAAGGCAAGCCTGCCGAAGGCTATCGGCTGGATGGCCTGAATGTGACCCAAAACTTCAACCAATGGTTTCAGCGCCAGCTGGATATTGAGAAAATGCGGGAATACAGGCAGCCCGATGGTAGCCTGAATAGTTGGAACATTGGCGACCCCAATGCATCGAGCAACCTGGCAGTGTACGGCAAACCACAGTATTGGGACAATCCGTGGTTTGTACTAGCTGAAAACTTTGGCACCGAAACACAAAACCGGCTGATGGGGAATGTGGGCATGAACATAAAGTTCAACAAACACCTGAACCTGCAGAGCTATGCCCGCATGAACCAGTACAGTACGCAGGGCGACCAGCGGGTGGCTTCTGGTGGTCTCAACCAGGACGGGTATTCTATTTTGCAAAACCAGTATACCGAAATGAACTACGAAACCAACCTGATGTACAAAAACAAGTTTGGTGATTTTTCGGTTGATGGCTTGCTGGGTGCCAACGCCCGAAAGAACGACTACAGCCAGTTATCCGAGGCTACAGTAGGCGGCCTTAGCTCCCCCAACTATTTCGATATCTCAGCATCAGTGGGCCGGCCTTCTATAGCCCGCAGCTACCAAAAAAAGACTGTAAACAGTGTGTATGGCAAAGCGTCGGTTGGCTGGAGAGATTTGTTGTATGTAGAGGGTACCCTGCGCAACGATTGGTCGTCGGCACTGCCCGAAGAAAGCAACTCTTATCTCTATCCTTCCCTCAGCACCAGCTTCATTTTTACCGAGCTGGTAAAGCTGCCGTGGCTATCGTTTGGTAAGTTACGTGCTTCGTACGCTTCAGTTGGATCCGACCTCGATCCACACAACCTGGATATTGCCATCAACAATGGCAACTTTTATGGTGCCAATCCGTCGGCCACTATCGGCAATCAGTTTCGTGGTGGCGGTATTCGCCCGGCCCTTACCAAGGCATACGAAGCTGGTATTGAACTACGGTTCTTCAACCGCATAGGCCTTGATGTGACGGTGTATGAAAACAACAATACCGATCAGATCATTGGGGTTGATGTGTCGTCGGCCAGCGGCTTTACCACTGCGCAAATTAATGCGGGTAATATAGTAAGCCGTGGTATCGAAGTATCTATCAATGGTACTCCTATCAAGACCCGCAATTTTAGCTGGGAACTAAGCTTGAACTGGGCCCGCAATCGCAATCAGGTAGAAGAACTGGCGCCCGGTATTAATAGCTACCTGTATGCTACTAACCGCTACGATACCCGCCTGGAGCACCGCGTAGGCGGCGAGTGGGGCATGTACTACGGCCGCAAGTGGAAAGTAGATGAAAAGACAGGCAAAACCCTGATTGACCAAACTGGTCAGCCGCTGTACGACATCAACCAACCGATTGGCCAGGTACTGCCTAAGTGGACCGGTGGTATGTTCAATTCGTTCCGCTACAAGGGCTTTGATCTTACGTTTTCAGTCGACTTCCAAAATGGTGGTCTGTTTTATTCTGAAACACGCAATTTCAATACCGGTGCTGGCCTGAGCGAAGAAACCGTAGGTGTAAACGACAAAGGCTTTGAATGGCGTGATTATCCGGGTTCGTACTCGGCTGCCACGGGCAATACCGGCAATGGCGGCATTCGCATTCCCGGCATTTTTGCCAATGGTCCGCTGGTAGGCCAGGAAAACAACCGCTACATCAGCGCCCGTGCTTATTGGTACACTGCCCGCCAGCGGGAGGGTCGCGAAGTGTTGTTGGATGCATCCTATATCAAGCTGCGTGAAATTCGTTTCGGCTACAGCATTCCTTCTTCTTTCCTCTCACGGTTCAAAGTAGTAAAGTCGGCCAACATTGGCGTTATTGTACAAAACGCATGGCTCATTTGGGCCAACACCAAAAAGTTTGGTATCGATCCGTCTGAGCTGGAGGTGTTTTACCGCGAAGGTGGTCAGCTGTCGGCTACCCGCCAGATTGGTGGCAACCTGCGTATCACTTTCTAATTCACGCCTTTACTGTTTCTAACCAAAACGATTTTAGAAATGAAAAGATTTTTCATCATCACCGTAACCGTAGCCGCCCTGGCTGGTTGCAATAAGTTCGACGATACCAACATATCGCCGGCCTTGCTGACGCAGGCCTCTACCAAGGCCCTGCTTACCAATGCGCAGCAATCGCTATCCAATCAATTGTTGGGCAATACGGCTGCATCACGCCTGGCTGCCCTGTATGTGCAGCACCTGTCCGAAGGGCCTTATCCTGGCTCTTCACTTTACAGCGATCGCAACCTGAATTTTTCAGGCTGGTATACAGGCCCCTTGTACGATCTGCAAACCATCATTAACTATAACAATGAAGGAGCTGCAGCGGCCAATGGAAATGGCTCGAAAAGTAACCAGATAGCAGTAGCCCGAATTATGAAGGCTTACTACTTTTTGTACCTGACCGATACCTGGGGCGATGTGCCTTATAGTGAGTCGCTGAAAGGCAACGAAGCCTTTACGCCGAAGTACGATAAGCAACAGGATATTTACACCGCACTGCTGAAAGAGTTGGCAGAAGCTGTTGCCCAGATCAACGAAGCGGAATCGGCCGTAGTGGGCGATATATTGCTGGGCGGCAATATGGCAGCATGGAAGCGCTTTGCCAATACCATTCGGATGACCATGGCGCTGCGCCTGAGCAAGGCAGATGCTGCCAGGGGCAAGGCCGAATACGTGGCTGCTGTAGCTGCAGGTGTTATTGCCAGCAATGCGCAAAATATCAGCTACAAGTACCTGGCCAGCGATCCGAATAACTACAACCCCTGGTACAATAACTACAACGTGAGCAACCGCAATGATTATGCCCTTAGCAAAACCATGACCGACTACATGGAGCCAAAGGCAGATCCGCGTTTGCCTGTTTATGGCGAAGTACTGTCGGGCGGTGTCGTAAAAGGCCTGCCATATGGGCGCAACGTAGCGGTCAATATTCCAGCCGCCTACAGCCGCATCGGCGAGTTTTTTAAATCGCAAGGAGCAGCACTCCCGTTGGTGAACTATGCACAGGTACTGTTTATGCAGGCCGAAGCCGCCAAGCTGGGCTATACTGCT
>JALOMC010000227.1 GCA_025455665.1 Chitinophagaceae bacterium
TACTCACTGGTTTCAGCCGCTTACCGGCACCACGGCCGAAAAGCATGATTCCTTTTTTACCCTGAAAGGCGACGGCACTGCCATTGAACAGTTTGATGGCGATGCACTGATACAGCAGGAGCCCGATGCCTCTTCCTTTCCCAGCGGCGGCCTCAGGGCCACCTTCGAAGCCCGGGGCTATACTGCCTGGGATCCTACTTCGCCGGCTTTTGTGATGGAAATAGGCAATGGTAAAACGCTGTGCATTCCTACAATTTTTGTAAGCTACACCGGCGAAAGCCTGGATAGCAAAACGCCTTTGCTCCGTAGCCTTGATGCCCTGAACCATGCCGCTGTGAGTGTATGCCACTATTTCGATAGAAACGTGGGGCATGTAAAAGCAACCCTGGGTTGGGAGCAGGAGTACTTTGTGATAGATGCCGGATTGGCCAATGCCCGCCCCGATCTGGTACTGACGGGTCGCACGGTATTCGGCCATTCATCGGCCAAAGGCCAACAGTTGGAAGACCACTACTTCGGCAGCATACCCGAGCGGGTGTACGCCTTTATGCGAGACTTCGAAAACGAATCGTACAGGCTGGGCATACCGCTGCGCACCCGCCACAACGAGGTAGCGCCGGCACAGTTTGAATGTGCGCCCATTTTTGAAGAAGCCAATCTGGCTGTCGATCACAATATTTTGCTGATGGACATTATGAGCCGGGTAGCCAAGCGGCACAACCTGAAAGTACTGCTGCACGAAAAGCCGTTTGCAGGCATCAATGGCAGTGGTAAACACAATAACTGGAGCATGAGTACCGATACCGGCGTAAATCTGCTGGCACCGGGCCGCACTCCTAAAACGAACCTCATGTTCCTCACGTTTTTTGTAAACGTGATAAAGGCGGTGCACGATTATGCCGACCTGCTGAGAGCCAGTATTGCCAGCGCTGGCAACGACTACCGGCTGGGAGCCAACGAAGCACCGCCAGCCATCATCAGCATTTTCATTGGCAAGTTTTTGACCGAGGTGCTGAATGAAGTAAAAGAGCGGGTAGGCGACAACTTTACTGAGCAGGATGAAATACTGCTGAAACTGGACATTCACAAAACCATTCCCGAGTTACTGTTGGATAATACCGACCGCAACCGTACATCGCCTTTCGCATTTACGGGCAATAAGTTTGAATTCAGAGCGGTGGGCAGCAGTGCCAACTGTGCCAATGCCATGACTGTGTTGAATTCGATTGTGGCCCAAACACTGAACAAGTTTAAAAAAGAGGTAGACAAACTGATAGAGAAAGGAGAGAAGAAGGAAGTAGCCATTATGGAGACGCTGAAGCAGTACATAGTGGATGCTGAGAAGGTACTGTTTGAGGGCGATGGATACAGCGAAGAGTGGCACAAAGAAGCAGAGCGGCGCGGCTTGCCCAATGTGCCCACCACACCTTTGGCGCTGGATGCCTATATCACCAGCAAATCGAAAGAAATGTTTGAAGCGTTGGGTATTTACAACCACGCCGAGCTGGAAGCCCGCCACGAGATCATGCTGGAGGAGTACATCAAGCGGGTACAGATAGAAGGCCGGATCATGGGTGAGTTGTGTACATCACACATTTTGCCAAGTGCTATCAAATACCAAAACACGCTGATAGAAAATATAAAAGGACTGAAAGAAATGGGATTGATGGGTGATGCCTTCAGCAACCAGGTGCAGATTCTTCAAAAAATCAGCAAGCATATTGCTGAAATATCAGAGAATGTAGAAAAGATGATTCAGGCACGTAAAGTGTGCAATGCCATCTCGGGTAGCCGCAGCCGGGCCATTGCCTACAGCCAGCAGGTAAAAGAGGCCTACTTCGATAAGATCAGGTACCATGTAGACAAACTGGAGCTATTGGTAGACGACCAGGTGTGGCTGCTGCCGAAATACCGCGAAATGCTGTTTTTGCGTTGATGCGCCAGCGCACTCGCATACTAAAAAAGGCTGCTTTTTTTTAGAAGGCAGCCTTTTTTTAATGCACGCCGGCAGCCAATTTCATTAACTTTCACACCATATCCTGCACCCTATGAAAACACACTTCTGTGCCATCTTCACGCTGGCTGCCAGTAGCGTTCTATTTGGCCAGCCGGGCACCATCGATAACTCTTTTGGAACTGCCGGCAAAGCCATTCTTCGGTATCATCAGCCCGAAGCCTACCTGACTGCAGCCCTGCTGGCTGCCGGCGATAAGGCGGTCATAGCTGCCACTGCCTTTTACAACGATGATCCGCAGGGTGTAATTTGCCGGTACAATAGCAATGGCACACCCGATGCCAGCTTTGGCAGCAGCGGGCAGGTGCGCCTCAATTTCAATGCCAATAACATAGATGATTTTGTAGATGGCATGGTACAGCAAGCCGATGGAAGGCTGTTGGTTTGCCTTACCAACGACACCACGGTGCGGGTGGTGCGCTTGCACACAAATGGCACCATCGATGCCAGTTTTGGCTCGGCTACCGGTCGCATAGTACCCATCAATGGCCTGGTGGTGAATAGTGTGCAGCTGCGATCGACCGGCGAACTGGTAATATTGGGTGCTATCAGCGGTGTGCCTGTGCTTGTGCAGTTAACGGCGAGTGGTGCGCTGGATACTGGCTTTGGCACTGGTGGTATCCTCACAATAGCGCTACCGCTCACCGGTGATTATTATTTCGAGTCGTGCTTGCTGATGCCCGATCAGCAACTGCTGCTGGCAGGTGGTCGGCGAACGGCACCAGGCGAAGCGTATACGCCCATCATAGCCCGACTGATGGAAGATGGTGCTCCTGATAACAGTTTCAGCACTGATGGCTGGCTTGAGCTACCTCGGGTAAATGGTCAGCAATACAACGATGGGCAATTGGCGGTGGATGCTGCCGGGCGGGTTTTTTTGGCAGGCTCCATCGATGACCTGAGCAACAATTACATCCAGCTGACATTTGGCCACTACATCGCCTGTTTTACCAATACGGGTGCAGTCGACAATAGTTTTGGCACGGCGGGCCGCCTTTTGTTTCCTGCCAGTACTCAATTATTGGCAGGCGGCGTATCGGTGCTGCCCGATGGCAAGCTGCTGCTGGCCGGCGGCTATCGCAACGGGCCCGACTATCAGTTTGCACTGATGCGCCTGCTGGCCAACGGGCAAACCGATAATAGTTTTGATGGCGACGGCACTGCTTATCGCAACGTGTCGGCCGGGTTTGATCTGGCGTTTATTCCAATGCGGCAAAGTGATGGCAATTACCTGGTAGCCGGCCTGGGGGTGGTACAGCAACAGCTTTCAGTGTCAATGGTGCGTTTTGCTGCTACCGGTACTACCGATAATACCTACGGCACGGGTGGCATAGTGCAAACACGCCTGGGCAGCGGCACACCTAATGAAGTGAATAACTCGTTTGAGTCAGTTGGGGTCACCCCGAACAACGAAGCAATCGCTTGCGGCTTCTTCAGCAATGGCAGCTTCACCAGTGGCATGTTGGCCAAGTACACGGCAGCCGGACAGCTGGATGCAAGTTTTGGCCTATCGGGCGTGGCCGATGCATCTTTTGGTTTCGGCGATGTTTTTACACATCTGCAGATAATGGCTGATGACAAAATAGTAGCGGCCGGTTCCAGTTTCGATCCATTGAGTGGCGTGTCGCTCATTGTAGCCCGCTTTTTGCCAAATGGACAATTGGATGCCAGTTTTGGCGCCAATGGCAAAGCCATTTTGTTTTTAGGCACCTCCAACTTTATTGAGCTAAAAGACATGGCAGTATTGCCCGATGGCAAAGTGACTTTTTCAGTCATCTTGCTGGAACTGGTCAATTTTGAGCAGACCTATGAACTGATCAGGATGACGACTACGGGCGTATTGGATGCGGGCTTTGATGCAGATGGAAGAAAGTCCATGGCTTTTGCACAAACCAAAATACTGGCGCAGGCTGATGGCAAGCTGTTGTCGGCCGGCGAGTTTGATAGTGGCAATCCTGCCGAAGGCGGAAATGCGTACCTGGTGCGACTGAATGCCAATGGCAGTGCCGACAACACATTCAATGGCGGCAATGCGTTGTCTACGCATTTTTCCGAAGAGGTAGACAACCTGACAGGGATTTGGGTAGCACCTGTGTCTGGCAAAATCTGGCTGGCCATCAATAGTCAAAACTCCGGTACGGTGGGCAATGCCAGTATAGCTGTGTACAATGCCAATGGTACCGCCGACAATAGCTTTAGTGGCGATGGCCGAAGCAGTGTTACCCTTGCGTTTCAGCCCACTGCCCTCGCCGTATCGCCCACCGGCGAGCTATTGCTGTCAGGTGTCGATTTTGTGCAGGGCAGCGGCCGTTTTGCCGTGGCCCGGCTTACTACCGCCGGCCTGCTAGATGCCAGCTTTGGTACAGCAGGTACCGGCTTCTACAGCCTGGGTACCGAAACCGATGACGACTGTAATGATGTGGCCGTTCAATCTGATGGCAAAGTATTGCTGGCAGGTCGCTTTATCGGCATGAACGATGCAGCCTACCGGGCTGCGCTGGTGCGTGTAAATGGCGCCGCTGCCAGTAGCAATGCATTCAGCTTTACCGGTAATGGCAACTGGAGCAATGCAGCCAACTGGAGCGGCGGACAAATACCGCCGAATCCGCTGCCTGCGGGTACCACAGTCACCATTAATCATGCCGTGGCCGGGTACCACGGTTACCATTAATCATGCCGTGGCCGGGCAGTGTGTGCTCGATGTAGCCATCAGTGTGCAGCCAGGTGCCAGCATTGTGGTACCCAATGGCAAAACCTTCAGGGCGGCCGCCAACATTACTTTACCGGCCATTACTAACCAGTAAGTGCCAGCCATGAATGCAAAGCGCCACGCTGACC
>JALOMC010000228.1 GCA_025455665.1 Chitinophagaceae bacterium
ACCAGGAAAATTTCTCCTCCCCTCCGTGCCTTCGTGGCTCAACAAAAAACAACGTCCAATAATCGCCACCAAGACAGCAAGAAAATTTCTTCTCCTCTTCGTGGCTTACAAAAAATATCTGCCCCTTGAAAAAGCTACTGCTCCTTGCTCTGCTCCTGTGTACAGTATGGGCCCATGCCCAGCAGGCCGATGTACTCATCAAAAACGGCCGCATCATAGATGGTACCGGTAATAGCTGGTATTATGCCGATGTGGCCATTGCCAATGGTAAAATAATAGCCATTGACAAGCTGAGCAGCTACACCGCCACCCGCACCATTGATGCCAAAGGCCTGTACCTGGCACCCGGCTTTATAGACGTGCACACGCACATAGAAGGTGAAGAAACCAAAGCCCCCGATGCCAGCAGCTTTTTGCTGGATGGCGTGACCAGTGTGGTTACAGGCAACTGCGGCGGCAGCGCTGCCCATATGGGCCGCTATTTCAGCTTTGTAGACAGTGTGCGGCTGAGCATCAACGTAGCGGCCCTGATAGGCCACAACACCGTGCGCCGCGAAGTGATGGGCACCGCCAACCGCCCACCCACCCCCGACGAGCAGCAGCGAATGGAAGCCCTGGTAGCACAAGCCATGCAGCAGGGCGCTGTGGGCCTCAGCACCGGCCTCATTTATGTGCCGGGCACCTACTCACAAACGCCCGAGGTGGTAGGCCTGGCCAAAGCGGCGGCCCGCTACGGCGGTTTGTATGCTACCCACATGCGCAATGAAGGCGATGGCGTAGAAGAAGCCATCCGCGAAGCACTGACCATTGGCCGCGAAGCCGGCATCCCCGTGCAGATATCGCACTTTAAAGTAAGCGGCCAAAACAACTGGGGCCGCAGCCGCCAAACCCTGGCGCTGGTGAAGCAGGCCCGCGAAGAAGGCCTCGAGGTCACCATTGACCAATACCCCTACACCGCCTCCAGCACCTCGCTGTCTACCCTTTTTCCCGATGAAATGCTGGCCGATGGGCAAGACTCCATCAAAGCAAGAATCGACAACCCCGTCACCCGCCAATACATCAAAAACTTCATGATTGAAAAACTGAAGAAGCGGCGGCAAAAGCACTTCACCTATTGCCAGATAGCCAGCTACCGGGCCGATAGCAGCTGGAATGGCAAAAACATAGAAGAAGTGAACCTGCTGCTGGGCCGCAAGCACCATGCCAGCGCCGAGGCCGACCTCATCATCGACATGATGTACAAAGGCGGCGCCAGCATGGTATTTCATGGCATGGGCGAAGACGATGTACGCTACATTATGCAATACCCCTACAACATGATAGCCAGCGATGCCAGCATACGCGTATACAAAAGCGGTGTGCCCCACCCCCGCGGCTATGGCACCAATGCACGGGTGCTGGGCAAGTATGTGCGGGAAGAGCAACTCATCGGCCTCGAAGAAGCCATCCGCCGCATGACCTCGCTGCCGGCACAAAAGTTTGGCCTCAAAGGCCGTGGCCTGCTGAAAGAAGGCATGGCCGCCGACATCGTGATTTTTGATGCCGCCACCGTGGCCGACAAAGCCACCTATGCCGACCCGCACCAGTACAGCCAGGGCATGCACTACGTAATGGTAAATGGCCAGCTGGTAGTAGCCGATGGCCAGCACACCGGTGCCCGCCCCGGCCAGGTGTTGTATGGCCCCGGCAAGGCGCAGTAGTCCGTTTTTTTATAGAAGAGAAAATGATGGGCCCGGCTGCTGTGCCCTGATGGAGCCCGGTTGTGTCACTCACTTGTACAGCTGTGCAGGTGGCAGCTACAAATACAGCGCCGGCACCTTGCCCCATGCGGGCACACAGCCCAAAGGCTGCGGGATGCGAAGGGCCCCCGCCCCAGCGAGGGGGCCCGAGGGAGGCACGACCGAGGGCGGCACCCCGCAGCAGCCCGAACAGCAGCCGAAGCGGGTACTGCAGCCGACAGCCCCACTTCATTTTTTAGCGTACAAGCAGGGTGCGCCCCGATATTTACAACCGCAACTACCCATGGATCTGCTGCTATGAACAAGCTACTACTACTGCTGCTATTGCTGCCGGCCAGCCTGCTGGCACAGCCTTTTAAACCCGCCGAAATAGCCCGCTGGAAACAGCAGGCCCAGCGGGTAACCATCATACGCGACCAATGGGGCGTGCCGCATGTGTACGGCCAAACCGATGCCGACGCCGTATTTGGCCTGCTGTATGCACAGTGCGAAGACGACTTTGCCCGGGTAGAAGCCAACTACATAGAAAAACTGGGGCGACAGGCCGAAGTAAACGGCCCCGCCGACCTGTACGAAGACCTGCTGCATCGGCTGGTGCTGGACAGTGCCGCCGCCAAAGCCGACTATAAAAATGCCCCCCCCTGGCTGAAAAAACTGTGTGGGGCCTTTGCCGATGGGGTAAACTACTACCTGGCTACCCATCCGCAGGTAAAGCCCGCCCTGCTGCAGCGCTTTGAGCCGTGGTGGCCGTTTATGTGGACGGATGGCAGCATTGGCGCCATCAGCACCGGCGGCGCTACCCTGGCCGAACTGCAAAGCTTTTACAGCGGGCAGCCGGTGGCCGCCGCCCCACCCCGCCTGGGCGACGACCCCGAGTGGGGCAGCAACGGCTTTGCGTTTGCGCCGGCCCGCACCGCATCGGGCAAGGCTATTTTGTACATCAATCCGCACGTCACCTTTTACTTTCGGCCCGAGGTGCACATGGTAAGCCAGGAAGGCCTGAATGCCTACGGTGCCGTGACCTGGGGACAGTTTTTTATTTACCAGGGCTTTAATGAACGCTGCGGCTGGATGCACACCAGCAGCCAGGCCGATGTGGCCGACCTGTATACCGAAAAAATAAGCAGCACCGATAGCGGCTATGTGTACGAGTACGATGGTGCCCGGCGCCCCGTACAGCAAAAAATCATCAGCCTGGCGGTGAAAGAAAACGGACAGCTGCAGCAGCGCCAGTTTGCTACCTACTACACGCACCATGGCCCCGTGGTAGCCAGCCGGCAGCAGCAGTGGCTGGCCCTGCGCCACCACAACCGCAGCGCTGCCAGCCTGCAGCAAAGCTGGCTGCGCACCAAGGCCGGCAGCTTTGCTGCCTTTCAGCAGGTAATGGCCATGCGGGAAAACACCAGCAACAACACCGTGTATGCCGATGCCGAAGGCAACATAGCCTACTGGCATGGCAACTTTATGCCGCGGCGCAACCCGCAGTACAACTGGGCCCTGCCGGTAGACGGCAGCACCAGCGCTACCGAGTGGCAGGGCCTGCACGATGTAGCGGAGATGGTAACGCTGTACAACCCCGCCAGCGGCTGGATCCAAAACTGCAACCAGACGCCATTTTCGGCCGCCGGCGAAAGCAGCCCCGTAGCGGCCCGCTACCCGGCCTACATGGCCCCCGACCCTGAAAACTTCAGAGGCATCAACGCGGTGCGGGTGTGGAGCGAAGCGCAGCAGCTAACGCTGGACAAGGTGATAGCTGGTGGCTATACCCGCTACCTGCCCGCCTTTGATGTACTGGTGCCGGCCCTGCAGCAAGCCTGGAAAAACAAACCTTTTATAGCCGATACGGCCAGCCGCCAACTGGAGCAGGCCGTGAGCCTGCTGGCTACCTGGGACCGCCAAAGCGATGCCCGCAGTGTGGCCACCAGCCTGGCCATTGAGTGGGCCGAAAAACTGCTGCCGGCCATCAACCGCCAACAAGCACCTGGTGTAGCCGACAATGATTTTTTGGCCAAAACCAAACTGCTGGCGGCCCGTGCTACACCGGCCGAGCTGCTACAGCCGCTGCAGGCCACCCTCAACGATCTGCGCAGCCGCTTCCCCGGCTGGCAGGTGCCCTGGGGCGAGCTGAACCGCTACCAGCGCCTGACCGGACAACTGCGGGAAACTTATGCCGATAGCCTGCCCAGCCTGCCCGTACACTATGCAGCAGCTACCTGGGGCGCCCTGCCCAGCTATGTGAGCCGGCGCATGCCCGGTACACAGCGGCGCTACGGCTACAGCGGCAATAGCTTTATAGCGGCCGTAGAGTTTGGCGAGAAGGTATCGGCCAAATCTCTATTGGCTGGTGGCAATAGCAGCCAGCCGGCATCCAAACACTTTGGCGATCAGGCAAGCATGTATGCCAACGGTACGTTTAAAACGGTGAGCTTTTACAAAGCCGATGTGCTGAAAAACAAAGTACGGCAATACGAACCGGGGATAGAGAAATGATGAATGATGATTTTTGATTTATGATTGGTAAGTGATTAGTGAGGGGTGATTGATAAATGAGGATGTTGCTCTACTGCGCCAATTTGTGCTATCTGCGGGCAACTAAGCAGAATGATGAATGATGATTTTTGATTGGTGATTGATGGGGATTCGCATTTGGATGCCTGTCTTGTATACAGCAATCGAACAACAGTAGGAAATAAGGAATAACAGCATAGAGAACAAGGAATGAATAAGTAGGAACACTTTCATATCAAATTCAAATTTCCTCTGCGCCTCTGCGAGAAATGATCTCCCGCTGATTACGCGGATGAACGCAGATGAATACAGAAAATTTTCTCTGCGCCAATCAGCGCTACCTGCGGACAACTGAGTGGAATGATGAATGATGATTTTTGATTGGTGATTGATGGGGATTCGCA
>JALOMC010000229.1 GCA_025455665.1 Chitinophagaceae bacterium
CGAAATTCAACAACTGCTGACGGCTACTGAATTTCCGGATAATTGGACCGGCCGAACCGAAAAGCTGGCGCTACAACTATTGTATCATACCGGTATGCGCCGGGCCGAACTGCTGAACCTGAAAGAGTCGCAGATTGATCATAGGCAGCGGCACATTCGCATCATCGGCAAAGGCAATAAGGAACGCATAGTACCCGTACATGCCGATTTGCTAAAGCATATTGTCAACTATCAGCTAGAGCGGCGAAGCCTGGCACCACCTGAAGTGCCACAACTGCTGGTAACAGAAAAAGGCAGGCCCTTGCAGGCCAACCAACTTTATAAAATAGTCACCCACTACCTGGGGGCGGTGACTACGCTCAGTAAAAAAAGTCCGCATACGCTCCGTCATAGTTTTGCCACACACCTGGCCAATGCCGGTGCCGATCTCAACGCGATTAAAGAACTGCTGGGCCATGCCAGCCTGGCTGCTACACAGGTGTATACCCACAATAGCATCGAAAAACTGAAAGAGGTGTACAAAAAGGCGCACCCCAAAGCCTGAGCAGTACTTTTTGCGTTTTTTTCTTATCAGTATTGTGGTTTATTCCGCCAAACTGAACTAACTTCCTGTCAAATAAACGGTGGCCTATGTAATAGAAAATCGACTCTCGAATCAGTTCTTTATTTATTCACCAAAAACAGCGTTCATCATGACTGTGAACATTCAGACTGTGCGTTTTGACGCCGATGGTAAACTCACCGAACACGTGCAGAAGAAGATTGCGAAGCTGAGTAATTACCACGACCGGATCATCAAAGTGGATGTGTTTCTGAAACTGGATAATGTGGTCCACACTATCAAAGACAAAGTAGCTGAAATCAAGGTGTCCATTCCGCGAAATGAAATTTTTGTAAAGTCGAGCAGTAAATCGTTTGAACAATCGTTTGATAATGCACTGGACAGCGTTATCAACCAAATCAAAAGGAAAAAGGAGAAAATGGCTGAATAGCCCTGCATAGCAGAAGCCCCGATCAAATTTGGTCGGGGCTTTTTTGATGAAGTATCGTAGCATCATGCGACTTGTTGTTGTTTTTTTTATGGGCGTGGCAGCACTGCTGGCTTGTGGCAGGCAGCGGCAGGAAGCAGGTGGTGTACCAGGTCGGGCCGTGTTTGACACCTTGTATCTGCTACCAGCTACCGATGCCGATACGGCTACAATGGATTATCTGCAGCGTCATTTGGCCGACAGTTTTCGGGTTCCGGTACGGTTACTGCCTATGCAGCCTTTGCCGGCTTTTGCGTGGTATGCGCCTCGCCGGCGCTACTGGGCCGATAGCTTGCTGAAGTGGATGAAGCCGATGGCGCATATGAATGCATGCCGCTGGCTGTTGGTTACCAGCAGCGATATCAGCACCACCCGGAAAGATCATTTTAACTGGGGCATTATGGGGCTGGCTTATCAGCCGGGCAGGGTGGCGGCCATCAGCGATTATCGGCTGCAAGAGCATAGGCGACCGCCCGACGCCGTGCGGGCAGCTTTGCTGAAAATAGCCCTGCACGAGCTGGGGCATACTGTAGGTAATGCGCATTGTACTCAACCCCACTGCCTGATGCAGGACGCCGACGGACGAGACAAGACAGGGCAACTTTCAGGGTTCTGTAATACATGCCGCAAGCGGCTTTTCAGACCCTGAAAAACTTTTAGGCAATTTTTTTTGACGAATATCGAATTCGCTTACTTTTGCCATCCCGAAAAAACGGGGGTAGTTCTTTATTGTGCTAACGACGCTGCTCAGCTGAGGAAGTGCAGCGCTTCACAAAACGCCACTTTAGCTCAGCTGGTAGAGCAACTGATTTGTAATCAGTAGGTCGTTGGTTCGATTCCGACAAGTGGCTCCAGAATGAATGGTGAATGGTGAGGGGTAAATGTTGAATGAAGATTAATCAGTGCGAACACTGACTTGGCTTCCAGCTTTCATCCACATTTTTCGGCATTGCAAGTTTCGGGCAGTTTCCAGAGCGGCCAAATGGGGCGGACTGTAAATCCGCTGTCTTTCGACTTCGGTGGTTCGAATCCACCACTGCCCACAGTTCTTTTTACATGCTTGAGTAGCAAACTGCTCAGGCCACGTCGCGGGAGTAGCTCAGTTGGTAGAGCGACAGCCTTCCAAGCTGTAGGTCGCGGGTTCGAACCTCGTCTCCCGCTCAGTCAAATGTTGACAGTGGGAAGAGGGGAAGGGGTGCAGCAGCGCCACAGCCCGTCCACCTGAATACTGTTAGCGGTTGTCAAGCCGTTGTAGCTCAGTGGTAGAGCACTTCCTTGGTAAGGAAGAGGTCGTGAGTTCAATTCTCATCAACGGCTCCATCACAGCGTTTTTTTTGGCCGGCCTGCCGGCAAAGGCATAAAGTAAACCACAACAAAAACAAATAAAAATGGCAAAAGAGACCTTTAAGAGGGAAAAACCTCACGTTAACGTAGGTACTATTGGCCACGTTGACCACGGTAAAACCACCCTGACCGCTGCCATCACCACCATCCTTGCTAACAAGGGTTTGGCAGAAAAAAAGGGTTATGATGAAATTGATGCTGCTCCCGAAGAAAAGGAGCGTGGTATCACCATCAACACCGCTCACGTAGAGTACCAAACAGCAAATCGTCACTATGCTCACGTTGACTGTCCTGGTCACGCTGACTATGTGAAGAACATGATTACTGGTGCTGCGCAGATGGACGGTGCAATTCTGGTTGTGGCTGCTACCGATGGTCCTATGCCTCAAACAAAAGAACACATCCTGCTGGCTCGCCAGGTAGGTGTACCTAAGATTGTGGTATTCATGAACAAAGTAGACCTGGTAGACGACCCCGAGTTGCTCGAACTGGTTGAAATGGAAATCCGCGACCTGCTGAGCTCTTACGGCTTCGACGGCGACAACACTCCCATCATCAAGGGTTCTGCTACTGGCGCCCTGGCCGGTGAAGAGAAGTGGCTGGCTGCCATCGACGAACTGATGGAAGCTGTTGATACTTACATCCCGCTGCCTCCCCGCCCTGTTGATCAGGCTTTCCTGATGAGCGTGGAAGACGTATTCTCGATCACTGGTCGCGGTACTGTTGCCACTGGTCGTATTGAGCGTGGCCGTATCAAGGTAGGTGAAGGTGTAGAAATCGTAGGCATGATGCCTGAGAAGCTCACCTCTACCGTTACTGGTGTAGAAATGTTCAAAAAGCTGCTGGACGAAGGTGAAGCTGGTGACAACGCCGGCCTGCTCCTGCGCGGCATTGAAAAGAAAGATATCCGCCGTGGTATGGTTATTTGCAAGCCCGGTTCTATTACTCCGCACACTGAGTTCCGTGGCGAAGTATACGTACTGAGCAAAGAAGAAGGTGGTCGTCACACTCCTTTCTTCAACAAATACCGTCCTCAGTTCTATTTCCGTACTACCGACGTAACTGGTGAGTGCACCCTGCCGGAAGGTACTGAAATGGTAATGCCTGGCGATAACGTAAACCTGAAGGTGACCCTGATCCAGCCGATTGCGATGGAAAAAGGTCTGAAGTTCGCCATCCGCGAAGGTGGTCGTACTGTAGGTGCCGGTCAGGTTACTGAAATCCTGAAGTAAGCCCTGCGCTGCGAGCTTTTAGCTTACAGCCGAAAGGCTTTGCAAATAATCCTATATTTGCAACATACCGCTAAGAGCTATTAGCCAACTGCTAGTAGCTCTTAGCATTCTACGGGCATAGTTCAACGGTAGAATAGAGGTCTCCAAAACCTTTGATCGTGGTTCGAATCCGCGTGCCCGTGCTGAAAAGCCGGCTGATGCACAGCAGTGTTCATTGGCTGTCTCATTTCTAATCCCGATTAATTTTCTGACGAATGAATAAAGTAGGCAATCACTTCCGCGAAAGCTGGCAGGAATTGGTAGAAAAAGTAACCTGGCCCACCTGGGCACAGTTACAGCAGTCTACCGTCATTGTACTGGTAGCTACCCTACTCATCACCGGCATGGTGTGGGTAATGGATGTTGCCTCCGAAAACCTTCTCAAACTGATCTATTCATTTTTTAAGAAATAATGGAAACAGCTGCTACACAACAACAGGAAACGAAATGGTATGTGCTGCGGGTGGTGAGTGGCAAGGAGCGTTCCGTAAAAGAATACCTCGACAAAGACATTGCCCGCCAGGGATGGAGTGAGCACATCGTTCAGGTTTTTTTGCCCATGGACAAAGTGTACAAGGTGCAAAATGGCAAGAAGGTGATGCGTGAAAAGAACTTCTACCCGGGCTACGTATTTATGGAAGTGGTAGATGGTAAGCTGAATGATGATATGGTTCAGCACATCAGCAACATCTCCAATATCATGCACTTCCTCACCGATGGCAAAGGCTCGAAGGGTCGCATTATATCGCTGCGCAAAAGCGAAGTGAATAAGATGCTGGGCAAGATGGACGAGATGAGTGAGCAGGGCATGACCATGAGTGAGCCTTTTATTGTAGGCGAAACAATCAAGATTATCGACGGCGCTTTCAACGACTTCAACGGTGTAATTGAAGAAGTAAACGACGAAAAGAAGAAGCTGAAAGTGATTGTAAAAATATTCGGTCGCTCTACCCCAGTAGAACTAAACTACATGCAGGTAGAAAAGCTGAGCTAGCAGCCGAGAAAAGCTGAGCTAGCAGCCGGCGGTCGGATTCACAACCAAAACTAACATTACTTGCCTGCAGCCGTTTCCCCTAAGGAAGCGGCTGTTTTTTTGTCCTGTTTCTTGCGTGGGCCAACAAGAGGAGCCCGATGACACGGAAAGATAGAAACAACAAAGCCGGCCTTTTTGAGACCGGCTTTGTTGAAATGAAAGGTAATCGGTAACAGCTAAATGCCTGACCCATCGGACCCTGCAGTTGCTACCGTTACTGACGTATTACTTTTTCCTGCGCCACCGTTTTGCCACTGGCATCTATCACCTGCAAGGTAAAGATGCCAAGAGGCAGTTGACTGGCGGCCAGGCTTTGACTGAGTTGGCCATTGGCTACCTGCACCATGGTTTGGCTGGCAATGCGGCCGCTGGCATCGATGGCTCGTACCTGGTATGCCCCGTTAGCAAGGTTGGTCAGCTCCAGATTTAGTCTATCCTTAATAGGGTTGGGCCATAGCCGCAGTACACCACTGGTGCGTGGGGCAAAGTTCAGTTTCAGCACCCGGCTTAAGCTGCTGCTACCATCCAATTCCAGGGTTTGCAGGCGGTAGTAGTTGGCGCCGCTAAGTGGTTGCCGATCGGTAAACTGGTATCGGGCCGAAGCAGCATTGGCGGCCGATACTCTGCCAATTTGCTCGAATCGGCGACCGTCGGCACTACGCTCAACAGCGTAGGCCTTTATGTTGCTTTCAAAAGCGGTTTCCCATTGTAGCAGTGCCTGCCATCCGCTGGCACTGGCATCAAAGCGCAGCAGGCTTACTGGCAATGCACCACCGGCAAATACCCGGGAGGCAAACAAATCGAGGTTGGTACCATTGCGAGAATCGGCCCAGGCAGCTACCACGCCACCTGCACCGTCGGGCACGGCTACCGGAATACGCTGGTTGGCTGCTCCGGTAGCAATGGGAATGGGCGCCTTCGGGTCGGGGCCAACTGGCCAAAGGGCATTGCCGCTACCATCAAGGCGCTGCGCATACACTTGCAAATCGCTGGTGCCGAGGCGGGCATCATCCCACACAATGATGGCACCACCG
>JALOMC010000230.1 GCA_025455665.1 Chitinophagaceae bacterium
CAAAGCGGTACCGTCCGTGTACCACTGTAAATATTTCATCCTGGTGGTAATGTATGTGCAGGGGAGGGCCCATTTTGGCCTTGCCGGTGTAGTCCAGCATCACCAGTTGGCCTTCAGTATCCCGGCCCGAGACTTTCACATCGTTGGGGTGCAGGCCCATAAACGCCGGGCTGTCACCAAAGCGGCTTTTGCCGGCAGGCACTACAAATGGGGTGCTGGTGGAAGGCGGTGTACCAGCTTTGCCGCTTTTTGATACGGCAACAGCAGCACCTGCCAATAGGCCCGACAACAGAAACTGTTTGCGTTGCATAGGTTGGATGGATTGAGGACATGAAGATCATATCCATCCACCGCCGCCAGGTGGTATAAATCCGACATTTTAGGTGGTATAAATCCGACATTTTAGCGCAGGCTACCTGCGGGCTGTCAAGCCTTGCGCACTACCAGCAGCTTGCCGCTGTCGGTTACTACATACAGCCGGCCATCCAAAAAGGCAATGTCGCGAAACCGTTCGGTCTGATCGGTCAACAGTCGTTCTTCGCCTACTACTTTGTTGTTGCTATCTATCACCAGGCGGGCTACATGCAAGCCGCTCAGGCAGGCTATAAACAGGTTGTTCTGCCATTCAGGAATGGCGTTGCCTTCATAAAAAGTCATCCCGCTGGGAGAAATCACGGGATCCCAGTAGTACACAGGCTGCTCCATGCCAGCCCGCTGTGTAGCGCCACCACTAATGGCGCCGCCGGCATATTCTATACCGTAGGTAATGCTGGGCCAGCCATAGTTTTTGCCGGCTTGCACCAGGTTCAGTTCATCGCCCCCACGTGGGCCAAATTCATTTTCCCAAATATCGCCGGTAGTGGGGTGCATAGCCAGGCCTTGTGGGTTGCGGTGGCCGTAGCTCCAAATCTCAGGCATGGCATTGGCCGTGCTGGCAAATGGATTGCCAGGAGCGGGCCGGCCATCGGTGGTCAGGCGCATGATCTTGCCAAGGCCCGAGTTGAGTTGTTGTGCCTGCACACGTCCTTCCATGTTGGAGCGTTCACCAATGCTGGCATACAAAAAGCCATCGCGGCCAAACAGCAACCGGCACCCAAAGTGCAGGCTGCTATTGAGGGCGGGTGTTGCCCTGAATATCACCTGCACATTTTCAACGCCGGTTTCGGCAGCATTCAGGGTGCCTTTGGCAATGGCCGTCAGGTTGCCGCTGCCCTGCCGCTCTGAGTAGGCCCAATAAATGATTTTGTTGCTGCTGAATTGTGGATCGGGTACTACATCCAACAGGCCGCCCTGCCCGCGGTCTTCCACAGCAGGCAGCCCCGTTATTTTTTTCAATAGCTGCCCGTTGCTGGCACTGCGTATTTCCATCGTGCCCGATTTTTCGGTAATCAGCAAGCGGCCATCCGGCAGGGGCACTACCGCCCAGGGCCGGCCGATGCCGCTGGCCAACTGCTGCACTACAATGGGCGTGGTGGTTTTTACGCCAGCTACGCGGGTTTGCCCGGCAAATGCAGGCCGGTAGTTGGTGTTGGCCGGATTGGTTTCTACCGATCCCGGCGTGCTGTTATCTCCGGTGGGCTGACTTTTTTGGCCCGAACAGGCTAACTGGGCAATGGTAAAAATGCTCAGAGCAGGCAGGAGCAACTTATACATATCGTGCAAGTTTTTTGAATGGTGGATAGTATCAGTTCATTACAACAATGATGGGCGCTGAAAGTTATGCTCTTCAGCAGCCGGCGCACAGGTACGGTGTTGTTAAAAAAAATGACCTGTTACCGAATGGCTTGTAGAGCCTTCCAGGCTTCCAACGGCCGGTCGCTGCTCATGATGTCTGCGCCGCTGCTGTACCAGCGCTGGTACAGGCTATCGCCGCGGGTGGCCGCCATTTTATCCAGGTTGCCCAGGGTGCCCAATATGCAGCGAATACCCTTTTGGTGCAGCCATTTCATCCATTCGGCGTTGGGTTCGCGGGTGCCCACAAAGGCCAGCATCCTATGATCGGGGATGCCCAGCGCTACGTGCCGGTCGTATTCTTCGCGGCTCCGCAGCGTTACCGAAATCATGATGGTGCTATCCAGCTTGTACACCTTGGCAGCATCGGCCGCATTGTAGGTAATGATGGCCGCATAGCGCTGGGCCCTGGCAGCTTGTACAGCTTTTACCACCAGCTCAAACGGTACACTGCGCTTTACATCCAGCGTAAAAGCTACTTTGTTTCGGCCCCAGGCCAATACCTGTGGCAGGGTAGGAATGCGGTAAGAAGTCAAGCGGCCGCCATTGTCTTTCAATTGCAGGGTTTGCAGGTAGGCCCAGGTCGTGTCGGCTATTTTGCCTGTGCCGGTACTGGTGCGGTCCAGCTTGTCATCGTGCATCATCACCAGCACACTGTCCTTGGTCAGGTTGATATCGCATTCTATGACGACCGGCATTTGCCTGGCCAGCCATTCAAACGATTCGATGCAGTTTTCGGGGTAGCCGGCATAATCGCCGCCGCCCCGGTGGGCGCTGATAGCTGGTTGGCTGTCGGCGTTGTATTGAAAATAGGTGGGTGGTAGCTGGCGCAGGTAGGTGCGGGGGGCACAGCCTGCCAGCAGCAATGGTAAAAGCAAACGGAACAAATGGCGCATGTGGCGAAAATAGGTTGTGCCGGCAGCAAGCACAGCAGTATTGGCCGCAGTAGCAGAAAAAATCAGGTTGTTGAAAAAATGACTGGCTGCTTTGGAGTTGGCGCTCTCGCAGTCGGTATTTTTCACAGGCATGAAAAAACAATGCCGCTATTTTTCACTCTGGCTGTTGTGCGGATGCTGGCTACATATTTCCGGATGGGCACAGTTGCCACCTGCTAACTCTTTTTTGCATTTCACGCAGCTACCAACGCGTTGGGATGAAGCATTGCCGCTGGGCAATGGGGTGCAGGGTGCACTGATTTGGCAACGCGAAGGCCGCTTGCGCATGGCGCTGGACCGTGCCGACTTGTGGGATGAGCGCCCCATGAAAGGTCTACACCGCCCCGAGTTTTCATACGCCTGGGTACAGCAGCAGCATCAGCAAAACAATTATCAGCTGGTACAATCGTATTTCGACCATCCGTACGATCGGGAGCCGGCACCCAGCAAGCTGCCGGGTGCCGCTTTCGAAATAGATAGCCGCCAATGGGGAATGGTGGAAAAAGCTGCGGTCAATATTTTCGATGCGCTGGCTGAAGTGAAGTGGCGCAACGGTGTCCGATTGCAGGCTTTTGTATCGGCAGTGGCGCCGTTCGGTTATTTCAGCATTGAATCCAAAGGCCCCGTACCCGACATGACACTGCTGCCGCCACCATACAATGGCCAATCGAGCGGCAGCGGCGGCGATGTGGTGGGCGGCGATGATCTGTCGAGGCTGGGCTATGCCCAAGGGAGCTTGCTACAAGGGCCGCAATTTGTAAGCTACCTGCAGCCCGGCTATCAGCGCTTTCAGTACCGCGTCACAGTAGTGTGGCAGCAAAAAAAAGCCGGCATTGTAGAAGGGGCCTGGCAAATAAGCTCCGGACAAACGGTGCCCGATGTGCAGCAGCATGTGGGGCAGGTGAAGGCCGCATTGGGTGCAGGATTTGCGGCCAGCTGGCAGCGACACCGGGCGTGGTGGCGCCAGTATTGGGCCAAAAGCCAGCTACAAGTGCCACAGGCCGATGTACAGCGGGCATGGTACCTGGCGCAATACTTTTTTGGAAGTACGTCCAGACCCGGCGGTCCGCCGGTTTCTTTGCAAGCTGTATGGACCGCCGACAATGGCCGCCTGCCACCCTGGAAAGGCGATTTTCACCACGACCTGAATACGCAAATGAGCTATTGGCCGGCGTATGCGGCTAACAGGCTGGAAGAGGCCATGGTCTTTCCTGACTACCTCGATGCCCGCAAATCAGTTTTCACGGCCTACACGCAGCGCTACTTTGGAAAGGAAGGACTGAATGTGCCCGGCGTGACGACCCTGGCCGGTACCGAAATGGGCGGTTGGATCCAGTATTCATTATCTCCCACAGTAAGTGCATGGCTGGCGCAGCACTATTATTGGCAATGGCGCTATAGCATGGATACAAATTTTTTGCGCCAGCGTGCCTACCCGTGGGTGCAGTCCACCGCTCGTTTTCTGCAGCAGCTGACGCTGAAAGACAGCATCACCGGTTTTCGTCGGTTGCCGCTTAGCAGCAGCCCTGAAATAAACGACAACAGTGCGGCTGCCTGGTTTACCGACCTCACCAACTATGATCTGAGCCTCATCCGTTTTACGTGGCTGGCAGCCGCTGCCATGGCACAGCAGCTGCGCCTGCCCAAAGAGGCGGCTGAGTGGGAGCAATTGGCCAGAGAGCTCCCGGCATATGCGCTGACATCGAAGCAAGAGCTGATGTTTGCTTCGTCTTTGCCGTATCAGGTGTCGCATCGGCATTTTTCGCATCTCATGGCCATTTATCCGCTGGGCTTGCTCAGGGCTTCAAATCCGGCGCACATGGCTATCATCCATGCTTCTTTGCGGCAGTTGGATAGCGTGGGCCCTTCGCAATGGACCGGCTACAGCTACGCATGGCAGGCGGCACTCAAGGGTCGTGCCACCGATGGTGAGGGCGCTGCAAAAGCACTCGAGATTTTTTCAACTGCCTTCTGTTCAGCCAATGGCTTTCACCTGAATGGTGACCAAAGTGGCAAGGGCTATAGCAGCTTCACATATCGGCCATTTACGCTGGAGGGCAACATGGCCGCCGCGGCGGCCGTGCAGGAAATGCTGCTGCAGAGCCATACCGATACCATAAAGCTGTTTCCGGCAGTGCCGGCGGCATGGCGCTCTGCTTCCTTTCGCCAACTACGTACCGAAGGCGGACTACTGGTAAGCGCCCGGCGAAACAATGGCGCCACTACATGGGTGCAGCTGCAAGCCACGGTTGACGGTAGT
>JALOMC010000231.1 GCA_025455665.1 Chitinophagaceae bacterium
GTGCGCAGTTGGGGGTGCTGCACGTGTACTACCGGCTTGAGTATCTGGGAATACAAGCACAGCAACTTTTGCGGTGAATGATAAATCCGCTGATACGGCTACGCTATTGGAAATGAAGAGGAGTGGGCAATGTTTCAATGGTTGGTGTGCCACGAGCCAAGGCGGAGAGCTTTCAATTGAAATGTCGACATTTAAAGGCTTCAAACGTCATCCTATGAAAAAAGTGTTACAGTTGCTGTTGCTTCAAAGCCTTTCTTGTTGGGGTATTGCCCAAAATGTGGGCATCGGTATCGCCAGTCCTAATACCAGGTTGGATGTGAACGGGGCTATACGTGCCCGGGGCAATGCATTGTATTTTACTGAAACGGCCAGTAAGGGTTTTTTTTACGCCGCTGCCGAACTGTTTAGTCCTGAGCGGATAGCCGTAAGCGGGGGTGCATTGGTTACCAGCGATGGGGGTACACTAGGCATCGTTAACACCCCCTGGGCCAATGTGCACGCCACCAACCTGACCCTGCAGTTTGGGGCCACCATCTCTAACCGGGTTGTCATCAACGATGCCGGCGTGGGATCGGGCATATACCTGGGCGGCAGTGTAGCGGGAAAGGAACCCAGTGCAGGCCGCATTGGCTACAGCCTGTTTACCAGCGATGCAGTAGACATTGTAGGAGGCGGCCAAACGGCTGACACCCGCTTGCTGAAAATTTGGGCAGAAGGGGGTACACAGTTTACCGGCGGCATACAGGTAGCTGGCTTTTCCAAACTGGGGGGCAATGCTACCGGTGTGCCCGCTGTAAAGATGAAGAAGTTAACTGCCACCGGGCCAGCCGTCAATGGTCAGCTGGCAGTGGCGCATGGGCTGTCTTCAGGTAAAATATTGTCGGTATCGGTACTGATGGAGTATGGCCTTGGGCCGACTGAAACCCTGCCGGCACACTACACCACCAGCCCCGGCTTTGAATACGAATGGCAGGTGCGGCCCAATGATATTTACCTTATCAACAAAAACGGCAACAGTGCCAACATTGGCAGCAGGCCGGTACGCATCCTCATTGTTTATGAAGAGTAAGAGGGGCTTGGGCTTCCCGGGTTGGTATATCCTCACCCATGGCGGGAAAATGCTAGGAACGGCCCATGCAACCGGGTAAATACAGAAGGCACCAGCGGCCTGCTACGCAGCACAGGAACGCCAGGTATCGAAATGCTTCCATGGTTCGTATGCTTCGAACCAAGGAGGAGAACACGCTGTTCGGTCATGCGGTCACCGGGCATCGTGTGTTTTTTGGTGGCTACGGCTTCGCCATTTCAGATGGCGAAAAGCGGATTAATGGTTCGTGTGCCACGAGCCAAGGCGGGGAAATACCGGGCCAGCCAGCTGCACAATCATTAGTGCGCAGTTAGGGGTGCTGCACGTGTACTACCGGCTTGACTATCTGGGAATACAAGCACAGTAACTTTTGTGGTGGATGATAGATCCGCTGATGCGTCTTCGCTATTGGAAATGAAGAAGAGCATAAGTGCGATTTGATCAGGATTGACTTTTCTGATAACACTCAATCAGCGTAAATCCTTTGCTTCCCCCGCCTCATCTGCGTCCCATCTCCTCACCTCCAAAAATTTCCCCACTACCTGCATCCTTCTGCCCACACCAAACGCCTTGGGGCTTACATGGTTTTCAAAGGCGGGGCAGGTATTTGCTGATAAAGGTAGGCAGGTCCACCATCCTGATATTGTCTTTGGTGAGGTAGTCTTGCGGGGCGGTTCCAATCATAAAGTTTCGGGTGCTTTGCAGGTCGGCTATGCTGTGGTGAAAGCCCTTGGTAGGCACCGGGGCCTTGCTTAGTTTTATTTCGATGCAGGCCTTTACTTCATGGCCATGCGCCAGCACCACATCGCATTCGGCACCTGCCTGGGTGCGGTAGTAGTACAGGTCGGTGCGGGGCTTTTTGGCGTATAGCAGCTGGCTTATTACGTAGCCCTCCCAGCTTTCACCGGCCGAGGGGTGGGCCAGCAGTTCTTTATCGCTTTCTATGCGCAGCAGTGCATGCAGCAGGCCGCTATCGTTCAGGTATATTTTGGGGGCCTTTACCAGGCGCTTGCCTATGTTGGTATAAAATGGCGGCAACCTGTGAATGATAAAAGCGCCTTCGAGATGATCGAGGTAGCGCTTGACGGTGGTGCCACTTACATCCAGTGAGGAGGCCAGTTTTTCGATGTTCAGGATGGCTCCTTGCAGATGAGCCAGCATAGCCCATAGTTTGCGCATGGTGCTGGGCGAAAAGCGAATATCGAAAAGCATCGGCAGGTCTTTTTCGATATAGGTGGTGATAAATGAATCCAGCCATTGGCGCAAAATCAGGTTGTTTTTGGCCAGCAGGGCCGAAGGAAAGCCCCCTCGCAGCCAGTGCTTTGCCAGCGGAATGCGGTCGGGCAGCTCATGCGCCCCAATGGGATGGAGATACAGATAGGCTACACGTCCTGCCAGGCTCTCGCTGGCACCCTTCAGCAGTTCGGGCGATGCCGAACCTGTAATAATGAAGCGGGCAGCTGTTCGCTTCTGATCTATCAGGCTGCGTAGCAGTGGAAATAAATCCGGCTTTCGTTGAATTTCATCAATGATGACACATTCTTTTTGAAACGACTCAAGGTAAGATTCGGCATCGCGGCTAAGGCGCTGCAAATCGCTGCTACGTTCGAGGTCGAGGTAGTGCGCTGGCTTGCTTAGCTGGCGGGCTATTTGCTTTACCAGTGTTGTTTTTCCTACCTGGCGAGGGCCCAGTATGGCTACTGCCGGAAATGCCTTTAAGTACTGGCTCAATAATTTCAGCGATGCCCTTTCTATCATTCCATGAAGATATTACCTTCCTTGTAAATTCAACATAAAATATTGAATTTACAAGGAAGGATGGCGCTGATGCAAAGCTATTTATACCGCTGAAGCAGTGTTTTTTATGGATGAATACCAGGGTGGTTGCCTGCCTGGCCTTGCCGGGCCCGGGCATGTACAAGGCTACCGTATGTTGGTTGGCGGTGAGGGGTAGTGGGAGGGTGGTATTTGCCAGCTTGTAATGCTTTTGCAGATACCTTTTGTAGCAATATTTGCAAAGGAATATAGATGATATCGTCCTTGTAAATTCAACATAAAATATTGAATTTACAAGGAAGGAATCTGGGTTAGACCGGGTGTTTCGTATTGTTTATTCAGTATAAATCTGATGGATGGCAATGACCGCCTGCAGGTGTGGGCCACAGTAGTTGGGGGGAGTGTGTGGTTCATGCCGGCGGTTGGCCGTCGGGTGTATTGGCCGGCTTACAGCGAAGGCTGGCAACAGGCTTTCTGTCACTGGTTCTTCAGCAAGTTCATTGCTGGTTGGCCCATCTGCTAGCTTAAATACTTCCCCACTATCGGCATTCTGCGGCCCACGCCAAAGGCCTTGGGGCTG
This sequence comes from Chitinophagaceae bacterium, assembly GCA_025455665.1. GTDB lineage: Bacteria > Bacteroidota > Bacteroidia > Chitinophagales > Chitinophagaceae > Phnomibacter. The sequence continues at coordinate 3,444 of JALOMC010000231.1, forward strand.
ATGCGGATGATGGGGCAAAACTGGTTGCGTTTGTATTCGTTCATGTTTACCAGGCGTAGCACCCGGTCGGTCAGCGCTGCATCGTAGCCTTGCGCCTTGATGTCGGCAGGCCCCTGGCGCCGCTCAATGTATTGGTACAGCAGCGGGTCCAGTACCTCATAGGGAGGCAGGCTATCGCTGTCTTTCTGGCCGGGGCGCAGCTCGGCACTCGGCGGTTTGGTAATGATGTTGTCGGGGATGATTTCGCCGTCTTTATTGATGTAGCGGGCCAGTGCGTACACCTGTAGCTTGTAGCAATCGCCCAATACGCCCAGGCCACCGGCCATATCGCCATACAGCGTGCCGTATCCTGTGGCCAGTTCGCTTTTGTTGCTGGTGTTTAGTAGTATGTAGTTAAACTTATTGGCGATGGCCATCACCAGATTGCCACGAATGCGGCTCTGGATATTTTCTTCGGCCACGTTAAATGGCAGGTCGCCGAATAAAGGCTGGAGCTCGGTGGTAAACTGGTCGAAGATGTTTTTAATGGGTACAATATCGTAGGGGTTTTGCAGGCGCTGGCTCAGCAGCACGGCGTCGTCCACACTATGGGCGGTGCTGTACTGTGAGGGCATGAGCACGGCCCGCACATTGGCAGCGCCCAGGGCCCGTACGGCCAGTGCCAGTGTTACAGCGCTATCAATACCGCCACTGCTGGCTACTATGGCCTGCTGAAAGCCCATTTTTACAAAGTAGTCGCGGATACCAAGGATGATGGCATCGTGCACCTGTGCTATATTCAGTTCGGCCTCCAGGCTGGCAGGGGCCAGTTCCTGATCGGGCACCCGGCTGGCGGGCTCCAGTACCGGGGCGGCTATGCTGCCATCATCGTGCAGGGTAAATACCTGCAGGGCTTCTTCAAACAGCGGCAGCTGGCCTACCAGGTTGGCGTCTTTGTCAAACACCAGGCTGGCGCCATCAAATACAATTTCGGTTTGGCTGCCTACAGCATTGCAGTAAAACATGGGCAGCTTGTATTTGGTCACATTGGCTTTGATGGTGGCTTTGCGGTCTTCGTTGTGCGTGTAGTCAAAAGGCGAGGCGCTCAGGTTGAGCATCACATCGGGGCGGTGCTGCATCAGCTGGTCCATGGGGCAAATGCGGTACAGCGGGTTATCGCCCAGGTTCCAGATGTCTTCGCAAATGGTGACG
>JALOMC010000017.1 GCA_025455665.1 Chitinophagaceae bacterium
GTGATTGACAGCCGCGGTCAGGTAGTAATGCAAACCAATCAGCAGATTGCAGCTGGTGCTAACCAATTTAGCCTCAACACGGCTGGTTTGGCCAAGGGTATCTATGTACTCGAAATTCAGGGCAGCAGCAATGACCGCTCTGCGCTGCGTATGATCAAAGAATAAACCGTCATCACTTACTTCCAGATCGTAAATCCCCGCAGGCCAGCCGCTTGCGGGGATTTTTTGTAATGGCAGAACTGATTTTTTGCAGTAAATAGGCCGCCCCGGGGCCATCGAAAAAGCCGTGTAGTTGCTGTCAAAATAATACAGCAGTCCCTTTTCAACCACCTATTTTTGCACCTCAACAGCGGTTTCAATTAATCATGATCGACGTGTTATTGGGCCTTCAGTGGGGCGATGAAGGCAAGGGTAAAATAGTGGACTATTTTGCACCTCATTACGACATTATCGCCCGTTTTCAGGGTGGCCCCAATGCCGGGCATACCTTGTATGTAAACGGCGAAAAAATAGTACTGCACCAAATTCCTTCGGGTGTTTTTCACCCGCACACCGCCAACCTCATTGGCAATGGTGTAGTGCTGGATGCGGTGACCCTGCGGAAAGAATGCGAGGCGGTAGCCCGCTTTGGTGCCGACGTTCGACGCAATATGTTTGTGTCCAAGCGTACACACCTCATTTTGCCCACACACCGTGCTTTAGACAAGGCCAGCGAAATGCAAAAAGGCGAGGGCAAAATTGGTTCAACCCTCAAAGGCATTGGCCCGGCCTACATGGACAAAACCGGCCGAAATGGCCTGCGGGTGGGCGACCTGCTTGACAAGAACTTTACTACCAACTATATTAAGCTGCGCCTGAAACACCAGCGCCTGCTCGATAACTTCAACTTTTCGGAAGACATCAGCAGCTGGGAAGAAGAGTTCTTTGAAGCCATCGATTTCTTGCGGACCCTGAATATTGTGGATGGCGAATACTGGATCAATGAAAGACTGTCGGCCGGCCAGAAAGTGCTGGCCGAAGGTGCGCAGGGCAGCATGCTGGATATCGACTTTGGCACCTTCCCTTTTGTCACCAGCAGCAACACCGTGACGGCTGGCGTACTCAGCGGTTTGGGGGTGGCGCCCTCAAAAATCAGGGATGTGATAGGCGTGACAAAAGCCTACTGCACCCGCGTGGGCGGTGGCCCGTTTCCTACAGAGCTGCACGACGAAACCGGCGAAGCTTTGCGAAAGGCGGGCAATGAGTTTGGCGCAACAACAGGTCGGCCGCGCCGCTGTGGCTGGATCGATTTGGTAGCCCTGCATTATGCCTGTATGATTAATGGCGTGACCAAGCTGGTGATGACCAAGGCGGATGTGCTTGACCAATTCAGCCCGCTGCAGGTGTGCGTAGGCTATAAGGTAAACGGAGAGGAAACCAATCAGGTGCCCTTCCAGATGACGCGGGTGGCCATAGAGCCGGTGCTGCAACAGTTTGATGGCTGGAAAACAGATACCAGCGTATGCAAAACAGCGGCTGACTTGCCTGCTGCTGTGCAAGAGTATATTGCCTTTATCAATCAACAGATCGGGGCACCTGTGTGTTGGGTAAGCAATGGCCCCGGCCGCGACCAGATAGTGGCTTTGTAGCGCAAGTGCGGAGATGGCCGGCCCCTTTGCGACAACCGAAAAAAAAGGTCAAGAATTTTTTGTCAAATAGCGTGGACTCCCAAATTTTACATGTCAAATCTTTTGTAGGATGGCCATCAACGAGGCAATAATCGAAATAGAACGGCAGCACCAACTAGTGGTGGATGCCGAAGGCAACATAGTGGTGAATGCAGCCAAGAAAAAGGCTGCAGAAGACGAGGAAGAGGACGATGATGATGACACGCCTCAAAAAGGCCGTACAGCTAAGGACGAGGAGGAAGAAGAGGAGGATGATGTAGCAGACGAGGAAGAGGACGATTGGGAAAAAGGGGAGGGAGAAGAAGAGGAAGAGGAATGGGATCCTGACTTCGAGGAATTTGACCTGCCAAAAGGTGGCGCCAAAAAGGGCGGCAAAAAAGGTGAAGACGAAGAAGAAGATTTCAAGTTTGACGAAGATATGAACGAGTTTGACGACCTGTTTGGAGATGGCGGCGACGGGTTTGACGATGACGACGACTTTTAAGCGAGCCGCTATGGCGGGCTGGCTGCAAACAATACATGCAGGTTAGTGTATCCTTTCAGATAACCGATTTCGAAGTTTTAAAATCGCAACTGTTGAGCTGGGCAAGCCAGTTCAACAGTTGTTGTTTTTTAGATAACCATGGCTATAGGCAAGCCCAACAACGGCAGGAGCTGTTGGTGGCTGCAGGTGAGCTAGCTGCCTGGCATTGGGAGGGGCAGCCTATCGATGCCTGGCAGTCGCTTGATCAGTTTATAACCGACCACCGGGGCCAGTGGTTATTTGGTCACCTTGGGTATGGCCTGCACCAGTACGTAGACCAGCCATTGTCAGAACGCGGCTTAGCAGCCGATGATTTTGGCCACTTGCGGTTGGTAGTGCCAAAGTATGTGGTACAGTGCACTACCAGTGAGTGTGTGCTTTTAGCACCATCTGTTGAAGAGGCACATCAAGTATGGCAGCAAATTCGTTCCCATCGCCATGTTTCATCCTTTTCGCCTGCCGGTCAGCCGGTGCAGGCGTTGCCGGTTTTGTCTCGCCAGGCATATCTTCAAATCATTGAGCGGCTACGCCGGCACATACAGCGGGGCGATTGCTACGAAATAAATTTTTGCCAGGAGTTCGTGGCAGGGCAGGTGAGCCTGGAGGCAAGCAGGTTGTACGAAAGGCTGGCCCTTTTATCGCCCAATCCTTTCTCCTGCTACTACAGGCTGGGCCATGCGCATCTGGCCTGTGCCAGCCCAGAGCGGTTTCTTACACGTACCGGCCAGCGGCTTGTAAGCCAGCCTATAAAAGGCACCGCCAGAAGAGTGCCAGATGATGAGCAGGCAGACGCAGCTACAAGGGCAGCCTTGTATAGCAGCAGCAAAGACCGGAGCGAAAATGTAATGGTAGTAGATCTGGTGCGAAATGATCTAGGCCGTATTTGCCAGTCGGGCTCGGTAAAAGTAGCGGAGCTTTTTGCCGTGTACAGCTACCCGCAGGTGCACCAAATGATTTCCACCATTGAAGGCACCTGCCGGGATGATGTATCTTTTAGCGACATCATCCGGGCCACTTTTCCAATGGGTAGTATGACGGGGGCACCCAAAAAACGGGTAGTGGAACTGATTCAGGCATATGAGCCCACCCCCCGCGGACTGTTTTCGGGCTCGGTGGGCTACATAGCCCCCAATGGCGATTTCGACTTCAACGTAGTCATCCGCAGCATCCGGTATTTTCAGAACACGCAAACACTGCGTTTTCATGTAGGCAGCGGCATTACGCACTATAGCCAGCCGGAGCAGGAATACGAAGAGTGCCTGCTAAAGGCAGCGGCCATTGTGCAGGTGCTGCAGGCCGGAGCCAGCTTGTAGTTCGCCAGGCGGCCATGGTTTTGATCTGCAAAAGACGGCATTGTCAGTGCCCGGCCGGCGGAACCGGGGGGCGGGTAGTAGCAGGCGTTTTGCCGGTAGCAGCCGGCTTTTCGGCCGGGTAGCCTTGTTGCTGGCCCGCATTCCGCATGGTGTTGATAACACTTTGGTACAGAATATGAAAGCGGTTCACCTTGAATAACTCCAATTTATCATTGGGTAGCCGCAGGGTATATCCTTTGTCGCCATTTACCAGCGCATCAAAGCCTGGGTTCAGTTGATTGAAGAGTACAATATCCATATTCAGTGCATTGGCTACCACTACAGAGTGGTACCGGCCCTGCACTTCGGTAGTAGCGGTGTTGGCCAGCATTTCAGCCGGCACATTGCTTTGAGCATGTTGCACATGCTCAGCCATCGTTTGCTGGTGTTTTGCCCATTCAGCTTTTGTACTGGTTGTTTGGCCACCCGCACCTTCCATTATGTAGTGGGTACTGATGAACTTTTTGACGTGTTTGCGGCTTTCCTGGGGCAAGTAGTATTGCAGTTGCCAAAAGTTGCGGCTGTTAGCCTTGCGGATGGCGGCATTCACATTGCCCGGCCCGCCGTTGTAAGCGGCTATTACCAGCAACCAGTCGCCTAGTTCATTGTATAATTCTCGCAGGTAGCGGGCGGCAGCATGGGTACTTTTCAGGTAGTCGGTGCGTTCGTCTATCCGGCTACTAATGGCCAGCCCCATGCGGCGGCCGGTGGCCGGCATAAACTGCCAGGGGCCTACTGCACCAGCCCAGCTCAGGGCGGTGGCCTGCAGGTTGCTTTCTATCACTGCCAGGTACTTCAGTTCTCGCGGCAGGCCATAGCTGGCCAGCACCCGGTCCATCATGTCAAAATAGGGCCCAGCCCAGCTCTTCATTTGCTGCAAGTGCTTTTCGTGGCGCTTCAGGTAGTCTTCCACAAAAGGCATTACCTGCGGATTCAGCTGGGTGGCATAGGGTGTAGCCGGGTTGTACCCGGCAGGGCCAAACAAGTCTCTGAAACCTTTGTCTTGCAGCGAAGCAGTACCAGCCTGTCGGTTGGCAGTGTCCGTCTTGTGGCCTTCGGGGGTGGAAAAATGCGCCGAAGCAGTACCGCTTAGTAGCGTGGCTGCCAGTAAAAACGATATGGTTGATGGGAAGCGCATGCGCAAGAAAGCAACTGTTAATGCCTGGCGAACTGCCGTTCGAGGTAGGCACTCAGCTGGTGTAAAAGTACTTCTTCGCCCCGGTTGGTCAATACCTGCAGGCCAAAGGGCATGCTGCTGCTATGCTTAAAAAGCGGAATGGCCATGGCCGGCACGCCGGCCAGGTTGGCAAATACTGTGAAGATATCGGCCATGTACATGGCAATAGGGTCGGCCGTTGCTTCGCCCAACCGAGGGGCTACATGCGGGCTTACAGGCATTACAATGGCATCGAACTCCTTGAAAATCTGTGCGGTAGCATCTACAATCAGCTGTCGCACCTGTTGCGCTTTGGTGAAATAAGCATCGTAGTAACCGGCACTCAAAACAAAGCTGCCCAGCATAATGCGGCGCTGCACTTCTTTGCCAAATCCTTCGCTGCGATTGCGTCGGTAAAAGGCTGTTAAATCATCGGGATGGCCGGGCGCCTGGTGCCCGTAGCGAATGCCATCGTATCGGCCCAGGTTGCTGCTGGCCTCGGCGGTGGTAAGAATGTAGTAAGCCGGTACAATGTATTCCAGCAGCGGAAACGGCACGGCTGCTACCTGATGTCCACGTGCTTGCAGTTGCGCCAGGGTTTGCTCAATAGCTGTTTTGATTTCAGGATCGAGCCCCTCGGTATCCAAGGTAGGAGCCAGGTAGGCTAGCCGATAGGTGGGCGCCTCTTCGGCAGCCTGCAGGTACACCTTAGCGGGCATCGTTGTATCAGCAGTGCTGTCTTTGCCATCGGGGCCGGCCAGTTGGTTGTAAATGAGGGCCACATCTGTCACCGAATGCGCCAATATACCAACACAGTCAAATGAGCTGGCGTACGCGATCAATCCCCAGCGGCTGATGCGTCCGTAGCCGGGCTTCAGTCCGGTTACCCCACAGTAGTCGGCTGGCTGCCGCACACTTCCACCCGTATCGCTACCCAGGCTGGCCATACAAAGGCCTGCCTGCACGGCCACAGCTGCGCCACCCGATGAGCCTCCTGGTACGCGGCCTGTATCGGCAGCATTGTGCACCGGTCCGTAGGCCGAGTGTTCGTTGGTGCTGCCCATGGCAAATTCATCACAATTGGTAGTACCAATAATGATGGCACCAGCTAGCAGTAGCCTTTCCACCGCAGTAGCGTTGTACAGGGCGTGGTAGCCCTTTAGCATGCTACTGGCAGCCGATACCGGATGCCCTTCGTAGCACAATACATCTTTGATACTGACTACCACACCGTGCAATGGTAGCAAGCTTTGCCCGTCCTGCAGTGCCGCATCCAGCTCGGCCGCACGGGCACGTGCCTCTTCTTCAAATACGGCCACCATTGCATTCAGGTGGCGGTGCTGCGCTATGGCATGCAGGTAATGATCGACAGCGGCGGCGCAGGAAGTAGTGCCTGCCAGCAATTGCTGGTGATAAGCAGCTATGTTTTGAAATTGAAAACCAACCATGGGTACAAATAAAAAGCAGCTGTAGGTAAAAGACTTACATACAGCTGCTTTGGAGAATGCTCATTAGAATAAGACGGAAAACCGGCGGCTGGCGCATGAGTCATACTGCCAAACCCTGCTGCTGTGCATCAGGCAGGCTTCTTGTCTTTTTCATTGATGCCCTCTTCTATTTCCCGCTTTACATTGTCCTTGGCATCTTTGAATTCGCGGATGCCGCGACCGAGGCCACGCATAAATTCTGGAATTTTGCGGCCACCAAACAGGATCAGCACAGCCAACACAATCAAAACCCACTCTGTACCGCCGGGCATGCTGATGAATAGCAATGAAAACATGACAATCAATTTTAGGTAGTAAAGGTAACGGCTTCGCCGGCATCGGCAGGCCTAAAATTTTTTGAACGCCGCGGTTTTGCAAGCAAAAAAAGGAACGCATGAGCGTTCCTTTTTGCGGGAAACCAGGGTCCCCAGTATTATTCGTGAGAAAAACGCTTCTCTTTGATACGGGCGCTCTTTCCGCTACGCTCACGCAGGAAGAACAGACGGGCACGACGCACTTTGCCCACTTTGTGTACCACTACGCTCTCAATGTGCGGGCTTACCACCGGAAAGGTACGCTCCACGCCTACGCCATCGCTTACTTTGCGAACGGTGAAACTGGCAGTGGCACCATTGCCCTGGCGCTTGATCACATCGCCTTTGAAGCTCTGGATCCGCGACTTGTTGCCCTCAACTACTTTATAGTTCACGGTTACGTTATCGCCAGCTTTGAAGCTGGGCAGGCTCGCAGCCGGTGTCAATTGCTCGTGTACAAACTTGATAGCCTCCTGGTTCATGGCTTTATTTTTTTGGGACGGCAAAAGTAGGGGGTCGCATTTGTTTTACAAAATAAAAACCCTCGCCGTGCGGCTATTGCACTGGGTTTAGGGCCGCCCATGGCGCATGGCTGCTCAGGATTTCGGCTTGGTGCCGGTTGTTTTGGCCGGCGACTTGGTGCCAGCAGGGGCCGGTTTCATGCTCTCCAGGTTTTGGCGGGCAATGATGAAATCAGGGAACTCTTTGACGGCCAACTCGTAGAATTTTTTGGCCTCATCGCCCTTTTTGTCGCGAAAAGCAAGGGCGCCGAGCATATTGTACGCCGCGGCTAGCACGGGTACATTTTCGCTGCGGCCAGGGCTTACCTCCAGCGATACCTGCTCCTGGCGAGCTTTGGCTGTATCGGTCAGTACTTTTTGCAGGGTGGTACGGCATTCGCCCACCCGCTCCAGTATAAACTGTCGGGTGGCCAGTTGATAGTAGTTGTAGGGGTCGGGTGCCAGCGGGCAAAGTTTTTCGTACCAGTCAAGGCTGGCCTTGGTATCGCCGGCGCGGCCGCTGATGTCGGCCAGCAGGGTCAGTGCTGTCACATTTTTGGCATCGCCTTCGTTTATTTCTTTCGCCAGCTTGTACGAGCCGTTCAAATTGCCGGTACGGTAGTAAATAATGGCCAGCGAGTCGCGGAAATTGGCACTGCCACCTGCCAGCAAATAGTTGGTTAGTGCGTAGGCAGCGCTGTGCATATCATCATATGCCAGACTGCGCCGGTAAACATTCAGGTGCTCTTGTTGGCGAGTGGCGGCTTGCAGGCTATCTTGCTTTTGGCCAAAAGCAGCGCTGCCCAATGTAATGCATACAGTGGCCAGCAGTACGAACTGTTTCATAGTCAGGTTGTTCAAAGCTTGGTACAATAGTATTTTGGTCTCGGGATGCGAATCAATACAATAATACGCAATTGTATATCACCCAAAATGGTGAGAAAATCCTGTAATTTTTGCTCACCGGTTGTTCTTTTTTACTTCTCCATGATGCCGCAAGTGATAGCGCAGTCTGCCGACCCGACAACGGTAGGGCAGCAATTGTTGCTGGCTGTTCGCACAGCCGATAGCGGCCAGCTGGCCCATTACCGGCAGCAGCTGGGGGCAGCATCGCCCGGGTGGCTGGAGCAGGGCCTGCCAGATCAGGCCAGCCGGCTGGCTTTCTGGCTCAACCTTTACAATGCTGCCACCCAATGGCTTTTGGCAGCCGATGCCAATGCCTACCGACACCGGCAGCGCTTTTTTGCCCGCCGCCAAATATTGGTGGCCGGCACACAGCTAAGCCTGAATGACATAGAGCATGGCATACTGCGCCAAAGCCGTATTTGGTGGAGCATGGGCTACCTGAAAAAATGCTTTCCGCCGGCTCATGAAAAGCGCTGGCGTCTGCCGCTGCTCGACTACCGTCTTCACTTTGCCCTCAATTGCGGCGCAGCCAGTTGCCCGCCAATTGCTTTTTACGAGCCCGAAAAAATAGAAACGCAACTGGCGCTGGCCGAGCGGGTTTTTCTGCGGTCGGCAGTGCAGTACAATGCGGCTGACCATGCCGCTACGGTGCCAAAAACTCTTAGCTGGTTTCGGGCCGATTTTGGCGGCGCCGCGGGCATTCGTCGCCTGCTGCAGCGCCAGCAACTGATACCGGCCGGTGAGGAAGGTAGCAAGGTGCGACTTCGGTATGCCCCGTACAACTGGCAGCTGCAGCTGCAAAATTTTCGGGCCGACTAGCTAGGCTTGTTCCGTCATCCAGGTATCATACACTACTACCCGCTGCCACAAGTGGCTGTACTTTTCTACAAAGGCTTTGTGAATGGGATGCTCCTGGTAAGCAGCCTGGTCTTCCAGCGAACGGAAATACATGAGCTCCGACACCTGATAACTGTGGTCGACCACGCCACGCTGCTCAGTACCAGCCGCAGTACCTACCAGCAGGCGTTGTACCTGCGGTATGGCGGCCAGGGCCTTCAGTCCTTCTATCAGCTGTGCTTTGTGCTCCTCGCTGGCAGGCTGCTGCAGCCAAAAAAATACATGATGAACAAGAAAAGCAGCGGGCCGGACTTGCGGCGCTAAACCAGTACCGGCCAGCACCGTTTCTACAAACTGGCGGCGGCTAAAGAAATCGAGCATGGCAGACTTTTGCCCGACAAGATAGGGGCTGTGTATCTTTTACCGGTAGGCCACAAAAAAGCCGACCCTGTGCTGGCGGTCGGCTTTTTTTTATGAAAAGAAAACGGAAGCTTATTAACGTGCTACGTTGACAGCCCGCTTTTCGCGGATGACGGTTACTTTAATCTGACCCGGATAGGTCATTTCGGTCTGAATTTTCTGTGCTATTTCAAAGCTGAGCTTGTCGCTTTCAGCGTCGGTCACCTTCTCTGCTTCTACTATCACCCGCAGTTCGCGGCCGGCTTGTATGGCATAGGCTTTTTCTACACCACCGTAGCCCAGGGCCAGGTTTTCCAGGTCTTTTATGCGCTGCAGGTATTGCTGCATTATTTCGCGGCGGGCGCCGGGCCGGGCACCGCTGATGGCATCGCAGGCTTGTATAATGGGCGAAATCACGTAGCTCATTTCCATCTCATCGTGGTGGGCGCCAATGGCGTTTACCACGCTGGGATGTTCGCCATACTTTTCAGCCAGCTTGGCACCCAGCAGGGCATGGCTCAGTTCGGTTTCTTCGTCGGGTACCTTGCCTATATCGTGCAGCAAGCCAGCCCGCTTGGCCAGTTTGGGGTTCAGGCCCAGTTCGGCAGCCATGATGCCGCACAGGTTGGCTGTTTCGCGGCTGTGCATCAGCAGGTTTTGCCCGTACGATGAGCGGAAGCGCATACGGCCTACCATGCGCACCAGCTCTTTGTGCAGGCCATGTATGCCCAGCTCTATCACCGTGCGTTCGCCTATTTCCATCACCTGGTCCTCTATCTGCTTACGGGTCTTTTCTACCACTTCCTCTATTCGGGCAGGGTGTATGCGGCCGTCCGTCACCAGGCGCTGCAGGCTCAGGCGGGCTATTTCGCGGCGCAGGGGGTCAAAGCTGCTCAGAATGATGGCTTCTGGTGTATCGTCTACTATCAGGTCTACCCCGGTGGCGGCCTCTATGGCCCTGATGTTGCGGCCTTCGCGACCAATGATCTGGCCCTTTATTTCGTCGGATTCGAGGTTGAAAACCGTCACCGAGTTTTCGATAGCCTGCTCGGCAGCCGTACGCTGAATAGTTTGAATAATGATTTTGCGGGCCTCTTTGGTGGCCTTTTGCTTGGCATCGTCAATGATTTCTTGCTGCAGTGCCAACGCCCGGGTTTGCGCTTCCTGTTTCAGGCTCTCAATCAGCTGGCTGCGGGCCTCATCGGCCGTCAATGTGGCTATTTTTTCCAGCCGGCGTATGTGTTCTTCCTGGTGTTTTTCCAGCTCGCTACGCTTCTGGTTCACCAGTTCTATCTGGCGGTTCAGGTTTTCCTTGATCGCCTCATTTTCTTTGATTTGCTTATCCAGGTTGCCGCTTTTGCTATTCACGCTTTGCTCCTGGCTACGAACACGGGCTTCTGCCTCGGCTATTTTTTTGTTTCGCTCCAGCACTTCCTTGTCATGCTCGGCCTTCAGCTGCACAAACTTTTCTTTGGCTTCCAGCAGCTTTTCTTTTTTCAGGGTTTCGGCCCTTATCTCGGCATCAGACAGTAGTTTATGTGCTTGTTGTTCGGCTTCGGCCAGTTGTTTTTTGTTGTTAGCAGCAAAAAGGAATTTACCAGCTACAAGTCCCACTAAAAGGGCTACTACCCCCACTATGATGAGGTACATCATCGGATCCATTCGGTATGTATTTGTGCGATGACAAGCGGCAATATGGCATGCGAACAGGCATCGGCAATTGTTAGTGAATACGTTTACTACCGGGCGAAAATAAGGATAAAGGCGATTGGCCCGGGGCTGAGAATGAAGCCGCTTGTGCCCGGCCTTAGCTGGTAATAGCATGCAGCCGTACGCCGGGCGCAGCAAAAAGGGCTGCAACAAATGCGCTGCAGCCCTTTTTCAGGGGTACGGTTTTGGTTGCGGTACTTACAGTTTTTGCAAAATGAGTTCGATGGCTTTGTCCAATTGGGGGTCGCGGCCGGCTACTTTGTCATCAAATTGGTTGAGCACCTTCACATCGGGCTGCACTCCGGCAAACTCAATGTCTTTGCCATCGAGCGTGTAGCAGCCCCAGCTGGGCAGGCGCAGAAAGCTGCCATCTACCAGGCCGGTACCGGTTGTAAAAATGATCCAGCGATAGGTTTCATTGCCCACTACGGTGCCCAGCTTCAAGGCCTTAAATCCGGTGGCGGTCATCTCGGCATCGCTCAGGCTTTGCTCGTTTATCAGCAGTACAATGGGCTTATCGGCCGGGGCAAAATTGCTTTGGCCGGTCAGGGTACCGCCGCGGTACTTCCATTTCAGGTAGGTTTTCTGGCTCAAAAAGCGCAGCACCTCATCATGCACATTGCCGCCGGTATTGTAGCGCAGGTCCAGTATAAGGGCGTCTTTTTGGTAAAAGTCGCGGCCCATCTCCTGCAAAAACACATCCAGCTCTGCAGTGCCCATATTTTTCATGTGCACATAGGCTATGCGGTTTTTACCTTTTTCATCTACCCGCTGCTGGTTCCCGTCTATCCATTCATCATACAGCAGGTTGCTAATGCTGGTGGTAGGGTGCAGGCGTACCTCATAGGTGCTGCCATCGGGTCGGCGCAGGCTCAGCTTCATTTCGCGGTCGGCGCTGGGCTGTGTGAAGTACTGGCTGCGGTCGGCGCCGGCTTGCACAGGCTGGTCGTTTACGGCAGTCAGCACGTCGCCGGGCCTGATGTCTACGCCCTTTTTATCGGCCGGGCCACGGCTAATGATGCGCTTGACGGTGTAGGGAGCAGCCGGCTCAAACACAAGGCCGGGCTCCATCGTGCGGCTGCTTAGTTTTACATCTTCGTCGGTTCCGCCTGTGCTAAAGCCGGTATGCGAGGCATTCAGCTCGCCCAGCATATCATTCAGCAGCACCCGCAGGTCCTGCCTCGAGTTTACCATGGGCAGGTAGGCTGCATAGCGCTGGCGAATCTTTTTCCAATCGAGACCGCGAAAGGTTTCGTCATAGAAATTTTCCTCCATTTGGGCCCATGCTTCGTCAAACATCTGCTGAAACTCGGCCGCCAGATTGCGCCGGAAGGTGTAGTTCATGACCATGGGTTCTACTTTGTTGGCATCCAGGTTGAGGCGGTGAATGGTGCCCCGGGCCAGTACCCACAGCTTATCGCCCTGTTGTACCAAATCGAATCCTCCGGCTTCTGCCCCCTGTATTTTCTCTGTTCTGGGCGTTTCAAAAGGCTCGAACACGGTTTTCCAAAGGGCGGTGCGGCCTTCGCCGTGGTCGCTCACGTACAGTATCGTTTGCTTTTCACCTTTTTGTACTATTCCCACCAGGTATTGGCTGCCGGCGCGGGGCCCCACCTGCTCCATACGGTCTAAAAAACGCTGTGTATCAATAGTCAGGCTTGTCAGGCTGTCCTTCTTTTTGGTGCTGTCTTTTTTTTCTTCTTTAAACAGCTCGTCCAGCTTGTTCAGGCGGTAGGGTTCATCCCATTTTTCCAGCGGTACGCGGTATATGCTGGCAGGCTGCAGGCCAAAAGGATAGGCTGGCTTGTAAGGGTTGCCCACAAAGTACAAGTAGCGGCTGTCGGGGCTCCATTGGGCATCGCCTTCGGTTACGCCGCTACGGGTCAGGTTGGTGGTTTGGCCGGTGCGCAGGTTGTGCACCACTATATCGCTTTCAAAATCGCGGTATACCGATATGGCCAGCCATTCATCATTTGGCGAAAAAACCGGCGCCGATCCACGGTTACCCCAAATCTCATCTTTCAGTACCGTCTTTATTTCGCTGGTTTTGGTGTCCAGCAGCTTCACCTCGCCCCGGCCGCTGATCCAGGCCGCCTGGCTACGCTTGCTGTTCAGGGTCAGCAGGCGGGCATTGGCCATATCGCGGCTCAGCTCTTGCAGGGCAGCGCCGCCATAGGCACCTATTTTGTACAGGTTGGTGTAGCCCTGGCGGGTTTGCAAAAACAGCAGGGTTTTGTTGTCGGCCATCCACTTTACCTCGCTGGCCCGTTCGGCGCTGCCTTTGGCCACCTGGCTGATGAATTTGCCGTCGATATCGCTGACAAACAACTCGCCCCGGCTGATGAAGGCCAGCTTTTTGCCATCGGGCGACACATCGAAGGCCGAAATTTCGCCGCTGATGTTGAAGTCCTGGCTTTTGGGCAACACGTAGTTGCGGTTCAGCACAATGGCTATTTTACTGCTACTGCCTTTTGCTACATCGTACAGGAATAGTGCATAATCTTTTTCAAACACCACTTTGCCGCCACGTGCATTTACCTGCGGCCATTTGATGCTGCTGCCAAATTGGGTGAGTGCCTTTTTTTTGCCGCCGCTCAGGGTGTACAGGTTGTTTTCGCCATTGGCTTCGTCGCTCATAAAATATACATTGCCCTGTTGGTCCAGGCTGTGGCCAAAGTCTTTGCCGGCATAGTCAGTATATTTTTTAAATGCCTTGGTGCCGGGGTGGTACGATTGTATATCGGGGGCAAAGGGGCCTTTGTAACGCTTGCGGTAGGCCTGGCTGGTGCTTTCCCAACTGTCGGTAAAAAATATTTCGCCCGTGCCGGGGTGCTCCCACAGGTTATGGTCGTAGTTGAAATAGAAGTCGCCAAATACCCGTACCGGCGTTCCGCCCTTGCGGCTCACTTTATAGCCTGCCTGGCGCCCTTCGCGGCTGCTGGTAAAATAAATGTGTTCGCTGTCCCAGCTCCAGCTGTCCATATCATCGGCACTGCTGTGCCAGGTCAGTTGCCGTATTTCGCCGCCAGCGGCGGGCATTACAAAAATATCGGCATTGCCATACTGTCGGCTGCTAAAGGCCAACCATTGTCCATCGGGCGAAAAGCGGGCATGCGTTTCGTAGCCGGGCATGGCTGTAAGGCGCTGGGCGGCGCCACCGTCAGAGGGGGCTTTCCACAGGTCGCCTTCGTAGCTAAATATCACTGTTTGGCCATCGGGCGAAAGGGCCGGGTACGAAAGGAAATGAGGCTCGGTAGCTGGCTGAGCATACAACAGCGGTGTTGTCAGCAGCAGGGCGGCAGTGAGCAGGTTTTTCATGGTCATAAATAAAAAAGACGAGGGAATTACAGGTAATGCTTCGAAAGTAACCGGAATTGGGGCAGTGCAAAGCGGGTTGGGATGAATGGAGAAAAGGGCCCGTTTGTGTGCAGCCGCTTTGGCCGGGTGCAACGGTGCTGGCAGGCCCCATACGGCGGCTTTTTGCCAGGGGCCAAACAAGGATTGTATCACGCATGCCAATTACCGAACATATTTTTTCTATATTTGGCCTGCGTGATGAAATGGGAGCTTGCTGTTTCAAGGGAGCTCTTTTCTCTTAACCCACTAAACTTTTTCTTCAACATTGAAACGAAAATTTAAGGCTGAGCCTGGCGAAAAATGGCAGGAAGTCAAATTTCGCAATCGGTTGAGTCATCGCCGTTATGCTGTCTCTACGCATGGCCGCGTGGCTAGTTTTGTAAAAGGGCTGGAAGAAGACGGCAAGTTTTTGTCGCTGAAAGCGCCCAAGTTCAGACTGCAAAAAATCAACATCCTGTTTAACGATGGTAAACGTGGATTTCCGGTGCACAAGCTGGTGGCCGAGACCTTTTTGGAAAAGCCAAGCAAGGAGCACACTTATGTGCTACATGTAGACAAGGATCTGCACAACAACAACATCAAAAACCTGCGCTGGTCTACTTTCGACGAAGCTACCCAGCACTTTAGCGGCAAAGACATCAGCAAGGCCGGCGAAGTGCGGCTGGCTCCTGGCGAAGAGTACAAGCTGGTAAAAATTCCCGGATTGAAGAAAAAGTACGCTGTGACAAGTCATGGCCGCCTTTTTAGCTTTTCGAAGCAAATTGAGCACGGGAGCGAACTGGCGCTGAACATTCACCCGCAGGGCTATCGTATTTGGCGCTTCCGGGTCAATGGTGCTTCTACGCACTACCTGCTGCACCGCCTGGTAGCTGAGTATTTCTGCAAAAAGCCCAGCAAGCTGCATGACTACGTGATTCACCTGGATCACTCAAAAACCAACAACCAGATAGAGAACCTGAAATGGGTGACCTACGAAGAGCAGCGGGCTCACTCTGCCCAAAGCGAAGCTTCACGGGCCAATGCCAAGCGACTGTCGCAGTGGAGCCGAATAACTGGTAAAGGCAAAAAGCTGACCGTAGCCAGGGTAAAAAAGCTGAAGGAAATTTTGGCCAACCCCAAGCGGCGCACCAAAATGAAAGATCTGGCAGCACAGTTTGATATCACCCCTATGCAGCTGTACCGCATTAAAAACGGCGACAACTGGGGCTGGGTAAAGCCAGATAAGAAGTAAGTGACCCTGGTGCGATAATTTTTTATCCACCTTGCCAATACACAAGGCCGTTTGAATGGAACTTGGCATCCGCTCAAACGGCCTTTTTGCATGCGCAGCCCGTCCACCATCGAGATTTATAAAGCCAGTGCCGGCAGTGGAAAAACTTTTTCGCTGACGATGCAGTACCTGCAGCTGGCGCTGCGGCAGCCGGCCAATTATCGCCGCATACTTGCCGTTACTTTCACCAACAAGGCTACGGCCGAAATGAAGGAACGCATACTGCAGGTGCTGGAGGGCCTGGCCACCGGCAGTAGCCACGTACAGCAATACCGCCAACTGCTGCTTCTGGCGCTGGCCCCCATAAGCGCCGAGCAACTGCAGCAGCAGGCCGCAGCAGTGTACAGCAGCTTGCTGCACGATTACAGTCGTTTCAGTGTTTCCACCATCGATGCGTTTGTACAGCGCATCATACGCAGTTTTGCCTGGGAATTAGGTATCGACGGTGGCTTTAAGCTACAGCTAAACGACGAACCAGTGCGGCAAGACCTGGCCAACCGCCTGTACACCCGCCTGGATGCCGACAAGCAGCTGCAGCAGTGGCTGGAAGAAATGGCCACCGAAAGATTGAATGCCGGCCAGCGATGGGATTTCAGAGAAAACCTGAAGACCCTGGCCAGCGAAATTTTTAAAGAGCGGTTTAAAGACTTTGAAGCAGTGATGGCCGAATTGGCTCCTGACGCTGCCGACAAAGCCTTTCAGCAACTGCACAAGCGGCTGCGTAGCAGCATGGCCGACATCGAAAAAAAATGGCAACAGGCAGCTGAAGATACCCTGCGCCTGATTGAATCCAACGGTTTGCGGACCAGTGATTTTGCCTATGGCAGAAGCAGCTTTGCCAATTATTTCAATAAAGTGGCGGCAGATGGCCGGCCGTTGGCCATAGA
>JALOMC010000232.1 GCA_025455665.1 Chitinophagaceae bacterium
CCCTCCATCCTCCCGCTACCGGGAAACTTGATTGTGGTGGGTGGACATCTTCCTGCTTCTGAAACTTTATTAAACGAAGCTTACCGAAACAACATAGCTGTTCATCCACCAGCTTTCTCGGTGGCAGCCAGCACACACTTACTTTGGACAGGGCAATATGTTATTGCCTATGGAGGCTTTCAACCAACTCAGTCGGGCATAAAAAAAGGGACCAATGGTTGTACCCGTTTATTCCTCACAGCCCAGTCGGTTACTTCCATCCATGATGTAAACCGCCGTTTGTTTCTATATCAAAAGAATTGAACACTCGCATCCCCCATTTTGGCGATACGTCTCCTTCCGCATCCGTTGCACCTTCGGAGCAAAACCCTCGGGCATGATAAAAACAGCACAGCTGCTTGGTGGATCGCTTCTCATCACCATTGCTTGCTTTTCGCAAAATGTAGGCATTGGCACCAACATGCCGGCTGCAAGACTGCATGTAAGAGGAACAGGCGCTGGCACGCAAATCATTCTGGAAGAAAACGCCGGTAGTGTGTTGCGCATCAGCAACGAAGCGAATGCCGCCGGGCCCTACATTGGTACCACCAGTAACCATAGTATGAGCATGGTTACCAACAATACTGTACGAATGGTGGTAACAGCTAATGGAAATGTAGGTATTGGCTCCTCCAATCCACAGCAGCGTCTTGATATCAATGGGGCAGTACGCATTGGTCATACCAGCAACGCTTTTCCCGGAACAATCCGGTTCAACAGTGCCAACAATGATTTTGAAGGATACGATGGTGCCCGATGGCGAAGCCTTACCAGCAATGCCAACGGAGTCCCGCAGCAATCAGACACCTCAGAAACGGCAGCAGCCGGAGAAATGATGGGGCAGTCGGTAAAATTTTTAGAGCCTTATGTATTTGTAGGTGTACCCGGTGATGATATTGGGGCCAACGCCGACCAGGGTTCTGTAAAGATTTTTCGAAAGAATGCATTTACAGGCTACTACGAACTGCTGCAAACTTTAACTGCAGCAGGTGGAGCTACCGGAGATGCATTTGGCAGCAGCTTGGATGCTTGCATTTTTGCACGCAATGATTCCGAATGTTCGTTTAAGACAGGCAGAACAACCAAGACAGTGTATTTGGTTGTAAGTGCCCCCAAAAAAGACTACCCGTCCAAAACCGATCAGGGAGCTGTTTACTTGTTTTGCTTCAACATAGAGCAGAACCAATTTGTGCAACAGGGAAACGATATTACGCCGGCCGACGGTGCAGCAGGCGATGGTTTTGGCTCTGCCATATGTATGAAAGAAGGATCTGATCCACCAGGCTTCTTTGCCAGTTCGCCACTCAAAACCATCGGCACTAATTTTGGTCAGGGAAAATGCTATCTATTTGAAATGTTTGGTTCCGATTGTAGCGGCGTGTACCTGTATTTTCAAAATGCCATTATCAACCAATCTTTTACTTTAGCAACCGGAGCGGCTTTCGATTTCTTTGGTGGATCGCTGGCGTATTCGCCCACTTTTGGTGACGGTTCTTTTAAAGAAGCCCTTGCAGTGGGATGTACCAGACGGACAATCAACGGGCAAACAAACCAGGGTGCGGTGTATGTGTATGCCACTCCGGGAGCGGGCAATATCACTTTACCGTTGTACAAAGAACTAATTGCATCCGATGGCAATGCAAATGACTTTTTTGGCACCTCGGTTGCATTCGATACAAGAGTGCCAAATTTGGGAATCGTAGTTGGCTGCCCAGGCAAAGAAAATGGTGCAATCAGCAGGCAAGGAGCCATCTACGCATTTGGTATAAATTTTAGTAATAACCAACTGGAGCAGTTTTCAAAAATCGTTTCGTCCACCGGTTCGGCCAATGACGATTTCGGGACCAGTGTGGCATTCGGTCCTCAAGGCGTTTTAATGGTTTCCTGCCCGGGTGATGACGAAGGCGGAACCGATGCAGGCGCTGTGTTTGCTTATGAACCTGGTGCGAATCCCCGACAACCGATCTTTTACCGGCGGGCAAAATTGTCAGGCGTTGGCCCCCAGGCTAATAGTAAATTAGCCACTGCTATCAGCATCGATCAAACCGCCAGAAAATATGTACTGGGTATTCCTAACTGGGATATACCCGGCAAGATCGATGCAGGAAAAATCATCATCGGCGATATCTTCAATTGAGCTTTTTTTTGCTTCTATTCATGCCATCGGGCACCACCAATCATAATCATAGCTACCTGGACAGCATCCAAAGGATCTGATCAGAGGCACCGTGGGCAGCGGCCTCTTTGTTGCTACTGCAAAGGGCATTCATACCGGAGGCATCCCCCATTTTGGCGATACGCCTCCTTCCGCATCCGTTGCACCTTCGGAGCAAAACCCTCGGGCATGATAAAAACAGCACAGCTGCTTGGTGGATCGCTTTTCATCACCATTACTTGCTTTTCGCAAAATGTAGGCATTGGTACCAACATGCCGGCTTCAAGACTGCATGTAAGAGGAACAGGCGCCGGCACGCAAATCATTCTGGAAGAAAACGCCGGTAGTGTGCTGCGCATCAGCAACGAAGCGAATGCCACCGGGCCTTACATTGGTACTACTACCAATCACCCGCTGTCGTTTGTTACAAATAATTCAGTAAAGCTCAGCATTACCCCGGGCGGAAGCCTTGGTATTGGCACCAATGCACCACAAAAAATGCTAAGCGTAGCAGGTGGCGCCGTTATTGATCAAAACAATAGTAATACAGGAAGCAGCACCAATACACTCACATTTGGCAGCTTCAGCGGCGAAGGCATTGGCAGTAAGCGGACCGCCGGACCTAACCAATTTGGTCTTGACTTTTATACAAGCAACCAGCAGCGGATGACCATTAGCAGTAGCGGCAGCGTTGGCATAGGAACCAACACGCCACATTCCTCCAGCATCCTCGATATCAGTAGCACTACAGCAGGCATTACCATTCCGCGGTTATCAAAACTGCAACGGGAAGCAATCAGTAATCCGCAAGTTGGCCTGATGGTCTTCGACCTCAGCTACAAAGCAATATTTGTGTTTGATGGATTGAACTGGCTGCCACTTGTGCCGGGCTCTGCCGATGGACTTACCGGGGGGCCACAATCGCCGGCCGATAACACAATCGGTAGCCAATTTGGGTATAGTACCGGTATCGACAGTAGTTGGGCCATCGCAGGAGCACCTTCGCAAAACAATAGTATCGGCGCCGCTTATGTTTTTCGCCGAATGAATGGCGATTGGATAGAAAGTTCAAAATTATTGCCAGACGATGCTACACCTCAACTATTTGGCGCCAGCGTATCTATCGACTATCCGTATGCAGTGGTAGGTGCACCCGGGCACAATACCTACAGCGGCTGTGTCTATGTCTTTTTTCACAACGGCACCAGCTGGGTACAGATTCACAAGTTTTTTAAACCTGTCAATAATGCCCCATTGAATTATTTCGGCCATAGTGTTGATATCAGCGGTATTCATTTAGTGATAGGAAGCCCTGGTGCTGATGATGTAGCCAGCAATGCTGGCGCAGTGTACACCTACCGATTAAACGGGAGTAGCTGGGCCTTTCAAAGTACACTTAGCGTACAGCCAAAACTTGATGTCAACGCGGCTTTTGGCACTGCGGTAGCGGTAGCGGGATCGAATATTGTGGCTGGTGCACCGGGACAACCTGTTATATCGTCCGTAACAGGAATGGCTTTTTACTACTCGTTTTCTGCAGGACAGTGGACCTACATCACTTCACTCTTACCGTCATCTGCTGCAATATCTTTGAATATCAAGGACTATGGAGCATCTGTCGACATCCATTTTCAGCCGGACGCTTTTTATGGAGTGAGCATCGCAGTGGGTGCCCCAGCTTCATTTTTCGACTTCCTTGCTATCCCGGATATACAAAACATAGGTGCAGTTTTTGCATTCTGGGGAACTTCCACCGGCATACTTACACAGCACTCTGCTGCTTTCGCTTTGGTTGAAAACGGAAACTATGCGGCGTACGAAAATCAAAAGTACGGAGCAGCAGTAGCGGTATCACACACTGGCACACCCACGAATAACTTTCCTGGTACCATTGTCAATGTTCACGGCGGTGCTCCCGGTACTAATAACAACAAAGGAGCTATTCATACCTATACTATTCAAACTGTTTTCGAACAAGCCAGCGGACTAGCAACAGGCGCGGTAACTAGAACAAAAAATGATGTGATCAAGGGCAATAGCAGCAACAATAAACTCGGGGCCGCATTAGATGTATTTGACAGGCTTACCAACATAGCTGGCGCACCGGGAAGCAATGCCAATAAAGGCAGTGTGCAGTTTGAGTACTGATATCACTTGCACTCAATTGTTCCGCAGCCCATACTTCTTTACCAATAGCTGGGTTTCCTTTCTTTTCACGGTTATCTCAAACAAGTTGTCGTACTGGCCGTCAGGAATATTGCCTTCGAACCCCGGCTGCAGCCCAATAGCCCGAATCATTTGTGGCACCGTATTGCTGTGGCCTACCACCAGGTAGTTTTTGCCCCGGCGGCCTATCAGCACTTTCATCAGCGAGTCGCCATTGGCATAGGTCATGGTATCCAGACCAAAATAAGTCTCAGCCCGCTGCAGCCCCTCGCCGCTTAGCGGCACATTGCCGCTGGGTGCGCTTTTTTCGCCATGGCGCACTATAAAAATGCGGGTAGTAGCCTGGCAGCCCAACAGTAAAAAAACCAGCGATAGCTGTAGCAATGTTTTCATCATAGTTGTTTTGTAAAGCGGGTAAATTGGAGCATGAAAATAAGGTTTCGCCCGGCTTACCTGCTACCGCTGCTGTTGTGGAGCGGCCCGGGAAGTGCCCAGCCCTACCGCTGCGGCCAGCCATTACCCCGCCCCACCATGGGCGTAGCCCAGCTGCAGCGCCTCGATAGCCAGCTGCAGGCTGCACTAAAAACC
>JALOMC010000233.1 GCA_025455665.1 Chitinophagaceae bacterium
ATCGGTACCGGTATTCAACAAGATTTTTGGCACCAAAATAGCCCCGCCCGAAGATGTAGAGTACAGCCATAATAGTATACAAGTGTGGATAGCTGTAATAGTGGGCCTGCTGACTGCCGTAACGCAGTACATGAAATACAAAGACACGCCCAAAGCCCAGCTATACAAAAAGCTACTGGTGCCCACGCTGGTGGCACTGGCATTGTCCATTGCATACAGCACCCTGGTGGGCGTGGCTTACGATAAAAAAGGCGGCGGCTTCTGGCTGGCTATTCATATTGCCACGTTTGCTGCCATTTACTCGGTGGTGGCCAATGCCGGCTATATATGGAGCGGCCTCAAAGGCAAGCTGCGGCTGGCAGGCCCCTCGGTAGCCCACGTGGGTTTCGGGTTGGCGCTGGTAGGCATTCTTATTTCGGCAGGCAATAAAAAAGTACTGAGTTACAACACCACCGGAATATCGCCGCTTAAGGCCACTGATAAAGAAAACAGCTACGAAAACAGTACGCTGATAAAAGGGGTGGCTACCGACATGGGGCAGTACATGGTGACCTATACCAAGGATACCGTAAACCCTCGTGATCGTAAGCGCTACTTTGAGCTCAATTTCACTAAAAAGGATAGCAGCGAAAGCTTTAGCCTGTACCCCGATGTGATAGAAAACAACAAGGGGCAGGAAGGCCTGACGCCGAACCCCGATGCCCGTCATTACCTGCACAAAGACATTTTTGTGTACCTCACTTTTTTGAGCGACCCCAAGGTGAAGGAAAAAGACACCACCAGCTATCGCGACGTGACGGTGGCTATTGGCGATACCAGCTTTTATAGCAACGGCATGTGGACGGTAACCGGGCTGGAACTGAATCCCAAAGACAGCCGCTTTGCCCGCTATGCTGGCGATACCGTGGTGGCGGCCAATGTATCTGTCATTGCCAAAGATGGCCGCTTGTACAGCGCCAAACCCGCCTTTCGGATAAAGGATAACCAGCTGAGCCCGCTGCCCGATACCGTGATGAGCCAAAGCCTCGTATTGCTGCTGCGCAAGCCGGGCAACCTGGAGCGCCGGGAGGTAGATATGGCCATCAAAGAAAGCTCGGCCATCCTTGATTTTGTGACACTGAAGGCCTACGAATTTCCAGCCATCAATGTGTTGTGGGCTGGCATCATCATTATGGTCATTGGGTTTGTGATGAGCATTGTACAGCGGGTACGCCTGCTGCGCCGCAGCACTGCCCAGGCGTAAAAAAAGGCCCGGCAGCGGGGCAGCAAATCATAAACATGGCCGGTCTTACGTTGTAGGCCAATATCTTTAAGCCATGCGTAGTTGGGCAATGATGACGGGGCTGCTGTGGGTAAGCACTGCGCTGGTGGCGCAGGAGCAGCGGCCGCCTGTACAGCATCCTGCGTACGGGCCCAACGATACGATTGTAGTGTATGCCACGGTGATGCCCGATGGCACGCTGGTACCTACGTCGGCTTTGCCGGTAGTAGAAGTAGTGGGCAAGTGGCCCCGCCAATTGGCCCGCCAGCAGCGCAAAATGACCAGACTGCGCAATGCTGTGTATGTGACCTACCCGTATGCCCGTGAGGCCAGCCGGGTGATTATTTACATCAACAAGCGCCTGGCTGGCATGACCAATGAGAAGGCTCGCCGCGAATTCATCAAATCGCAAGAAAAAGAACTGAAAGAAGCTTTCGGCGATAAAATAACCCAGCTGAGTGTGTACCAGGGCAAGGTGCTGATGAAGCTGATCAACCGGGAGACCGGTGTGAACGTATACGATATTTTAAAAGAGTACAAAGGCGGCGTGAATGCAAGGCTGTGGCAAACCATTGCATTTGTATTTGGCAGCAATTTGAAGCAGCCCTACGATCCCAAAGGCGAAGACGCCGAAATGGAAGGCTACGTAAAGGAAGTAGAAGCGCTGTACGGCCGCTAAGCAGCCGGCCATCTGCCGTGCAAAGCGTATTGGACCAGCCTGCTGCGCTGCTGTTGAAAAGGCAATAGGCTGGCAGTAGCCGCTGCGGCAGCAAATGCCGGGCTACTTTCAAGCCTGCATCGCTGCTTATATTCGCTACCGGTATGAAACTCGATATTCTAGCGATTGCGGCCCACCCCGATGATGTGGAGCTGAGCTGTGCCGGCACCCTGATGATGGAAAAAGCCCGCGGTAAGCGGGTAGGTATAGCCGATCTGACACGCGGCGAACTGGGGACCCGTGGTACCCCCGAGACCCGTGCGCAGGAAGCTGCCGATGCGCTGGCGGTAATGGGCCTGGACGTGCGGGTGAATCTGGAGTTGCCCGACGGCTTTTTTGAAAACACCCGTTCTTATCAACTCGAGGTCATCAAGGCGATCCGGCGTTTTCAGCCGGCCATAGTACTGACCAATGCACCAACCGACCGCCACCCCGACCACGGCCGGGCTGCCCAACTGGTAAAAGATGCGGCCTGGCTGAGTGGTCTGCGCAAAATAGAAACGCAGTGGGAGGGGCAGGCGCAAGTAGCGTGGCGCCCTGCCTACGTGTTTCATTTCATTCAAGATCGCTGGCTGGAGCCCGACTTTGTGTTCGATATCAGCCCCGTGATGGAGCAAAAATTATCGGCTATCCGGGCATTTAAAACACAATTTGATACCCTGCCTGATGATGAGCCACAAACCTATATCAGCACCCCGGGCTTTCTACAAAGCATCATCGACCGGGCTCGTATGACCGGTAAGCTGATAGGTGTGGCATATGCCGAAGGATTCATATCTGAAAAAAAGCTGGGTGTTGAGAATTTCGACGCATTTATCCAACATGTAACATAATGGCGGCTGCTTCGCGGTTACCTTCGGCGCATTCAACAAGAAATAGGCAATTGAGCGTTTGCCCTTTTCTTTAGCATTACAATCAAATTTTGCATGTCAGTGACTCCTAAGTTCCCACAGGTAACCCCATCCTTTCATAGTGTATTGAAGCAGCGGGTCAATCGTTATTTCGAAGAAAACAAC
The DNA here is from genome assembly GCA_025455665.1 of Chitinophagaceae bacterium. Lineage (GTDB taxonomy): Bacteria > Bacteroidota > Bacteroidia > Chitinophagales > Chitinophagaceae > Phnomibacter. The sequence continues at coordinate 2,996 of JALOMC010000233.1, forward strand.
CTTACGCCTACCGGTGGCTGGCGTTTGTTTACCAAGGCCATTTTGCTGTTTGGTATGCTTACGGCAGCCTATTTGGTACTCATATTGGTGCAGCCCGCTACACCATATGCGCTGGGGCTTTGCGTCCTCATCGGCTTGCTGATTGCCGCTATTGGGTTCAATATTATGCACGACGGTAGCCATGGCAGTTTCAGTAAGTACGGTTTCATCAACAAGCTGGCGGCCCTTACGCTGAACCTGCTGGGGGGCAGCGCCTTTATGTGGAACCAAAAGCACAATGTGATTCACCACGCCTACACCAATGTGCACGATGTAGACGATGATTTGGACGCCGGATTTCTGATGCGCATGAGCGAGCACCAACCCAAGCTGGCCATTCACCGGCTGCAGCACTTGTATTTCTGGATACTTTACTGCATCCTGTATCTGTTTTGGGTGTTTTACTCCGATTTCGGAAAGTATTTCAAAGGCCGCATTGGCACTGTACCATTGAAAAAAATGGCACTGAAGGACCACCTGAGCTTTTGGACCGGGAAGGCCCTGTTTACTACGGTGTTCATGGTTATCCCGATTTATCAGTTTGGTTTTGTCAATTGGCTATTGGGCTTTTTGCTGATGACCACCGTAAGCGGTTTTGTGCTCAGCATTGTATTTCAGCTGGCCCACACTGTGCAGGATACCCATTTTCCGCTGGCCAATGAGGCAGGCAAAATGGAAGACGAATGGGCGGTACACCAACTGAAAACCACTGCCAATTTTGCTACCCGCAACCGCGTTATCAGCTGGCTGGTGGGTGGCCTCAATTTTCAGGTAGAGCATCACCTGTTTCCTCGCATTTCGCACATTCATTATCCGGCTATCAACAAGATTGTAAAGCAAGCCTGTGCGGAGTTTAACGTGCCCTACATTGAGTACCGCACCATGCGCAGGGCCATCTGGAGCCACGTGAGCTATTTGCGGGCCTTGGGCAGGGCTTAATGCCTTGTTCCTGACCGGAGCAGCCCCGATGGCATACCGCCCTTTTTGCCTGGGCTAGGTTACAGCCGTCAGATGTTTCAATTTTAGTTAGGTCTTAGCACCATCTGTAATAAAAAAAGCAGGCTTTGTTCAAGCCTGCTTTTTTTATTGATGCGGAATAGCTCAATGGTGGATGTCTGCGATTGATTGAGCGACCACCCGAGTCTTCGTGTTCGTATTACTGTCGGTCATCGCCACCCTGCGGATTCAGGTTCAGCGGGTAGCCGTAAATGCCTTCAAAGCCGGGATAAATACCTTCGAGACGAACAGTACCGCCGGCGCTGGTCAGCATCTTCAGCAGTTCTTCTACCGATTTTACCGGCTGGCTGTTTACGCTGGTAATGACAAAGTCTTTTTGCATGCGGGTATTTTTCAGCAGGCCATCGCCTATGTTTTTTACCAGCACGCCGCCGCTGATGCCGTATTTCTCAGCATCCTTGGCCGAAATGGTTTCCAGATCGGCGCCGAGGCGCTCTTTCAGGTTGCTGCCGGCGTCATTTTTTACAATATCAGTATTGCCGGCCCGGTTTTTCAGCGTCACATTGGCCGTTTTTACTGCGCCATCCCGCTTGTAGGTAATG
>JALOMC010000234.1 GCA_025455665.1 Chitinophagaceae bacterium
TTTTACCGCAAGCCCGATGGCAGTGTGTGGATAGACCTGACCGATGAAGGGCTGGACGAAAAGCTGGTGCTGCGCAAGGATGGTACCTCGGTATACATTACACAAGACATAGGGCTGGCCAAAAAGAAGTATGAAGACTACCCGATGGACCAGAGCATTTATGTGATAGGCGACGAACAAAACTATCACATGCAGGTGCTGCAGCTTATTTGCAAAAAGCTGGGTATGCCCTTTGCCGCAGGCATACAGCACCTGAGCTACGGCATGGTAGACCTGCCCACCGGCCGTATGAAAAGCCGTGAAGGCACCGTGGTAGATGCCGATGACCTGTGCGATGAAATGGAGAAAGTAGCCGCCGCCAAAACCGCTGAGTTGGGCAAAGTGGAAGGCTTTGAAGAAGCCGATCTGCAACAGCTGTACCACACGCTGGGGCTGGGGGCTCTTAAGTTTTACCTGCTGCGGGTCGATCCTAAAAAGCGGATGGTGTTTAACCCCGAAGAATCGATCGATTTTCATGGTTTCACCGGCCCGTTTGTGCAGTACAGCTATGCCCGTATACAAAGTGTGCTGCGCAAGGCTGAGTGGACACCCGCCGGCCAGCAGCCTTTTGAGGGCCACACATTGGCGCCGCTCGAAAAGCAGCTGGTAGCGCAGCTGGAACAATTTCCGGCCGTGCTGCAGGCTGCCGGTACGGATATGAATCCATCGCTGGTAGCCAACTACGCCTTCCAGGTAGCCAAGCTGTTCAATTCATTTTACGCCGAACATAGCATCAAAAACGCGGCCACGGCAGCGGCTCGTGAGTTTCGGTTGCAGGCCAGCCACCTCACCGGCATCGTGCTCAAAAACAGCATGGCTGTGCTGGGCATCCAGGTACCCGACCGTATGTAAATCATCCTATTGCGCCGCTTATCAAAAGAGGGGAGTTGTTGGCATGGCTTTAACAGTCACTAATTTTTTAGTGATATACTTTGCTATGGAAAGTGCACGTTAGTGCATCACTGTTACCCCAACACACCTTCCATGTCGCTACCAAAACTGCTGCTGGCACTGCTACTTGTGCTTCCGTCTACCGTTGTACTATCCCAGGCGCCTGTGTATAGTGGCCACGTGGCCGATACCAGCGAAAAAAAATCCTTAGCAAAGGCGGTGGTGTCGCTGTTGCGAGCCAAAGATTCTGTTTTAATCAAGTTTACGCGGACCGATCAGGAGGGGCGATTTCAGCTGCAAGCACCCAACAACAGCCGTTATCTCTTGCTCATTACCTACCCGGGCTATGCCGAGTATGCGGATTTTGTAGAGGGCAATGCCAACCAGGACCTGGGTACGCTGAATATGCTGACAAGGGCGGTGCTGCTGCAAAATGTAATAGTGCGGGGTAGTGCAGTACGCATGAAGGGCGACACCATGGCCTTTGTGGCCGATAGCTTTAAAGTACGTGAAGGCGCCACGGTAGAAGACCTGCTGAAACGCCTGCCAGGCCTGAGTGTAAATGCCAAAGGCGAGATAACAGCGCAGGGGCGCCGGGTAGAAAAAGTATTGGTAGACGGCGATGAGTTTTTTGGCGACGACCCCACCCTGGCTACCCGCAACCTGCAGGCCAATGCGGTAAAAGAAGTGCAAGTATTTGAGCGAAAGTCGGACCAGGCCACTTTTACCGGTGTAGATGACGGGCAAGGGCAGCAAACCATCAACCTGAAGTTGAAAGACGAATTTAAACGCGGCTATTTTGGTAAGGTAAAACTGGCAGGTGGCCTCCCGAACAGGTGGGAAAACCAGGCCATGATCAATGCATTTAAAGACAAGCGCAAGCTGAGTGTATATGGCATTGCCGCCAATACCAACAACAACGCACTGGGCTGGAGCGAAGAGAGCCAGTTTGGCGGCAATATGAACCAGCAAACCACTGTAGGCGATGATGGCAGCGTGATGATGTATAGCCAGGGCGATGAGTTTGGCGGTACCGGCGGATTTTATGGCGAAGGCTTGCCCACCGCTTTTCAGGCGGGCACCAGCTATAGCAATAAGTGGAATGAAAACCGTAGCAATGCATTAGGGGCCTATCGTTTTCAAAAGCTGCGTACCGAGGCCGCTACGTCCAATATCACGCAGTTTATTTTGCCCGATACGCAGTTTTTCAATAACCAGCGAGGCGAAAATACGGCCAGCAGATGGCGCCATCGGGCTACGGGCCGCTCCGAAATTTTTATCGATTCGTCGCAGTCGCTGGTGTTTACGGCCAATGGCAGCTACGGCGGTCAGGATTTAGAAAATCGGTTTTTCAGCGAAGCGCTGACTGGCAGCGGGCAGCCAGTAAACCGCAGCAACCGTACTACCACCTCCTCCGGCAATCGGGCTAATTTTGATGCAAGCGCCTTGTGGCGGCAAAAGTTCAAAAAGAAGGGGCGTACGCTATCCATCAATCTGAGTACCCGCTTCAACGAAAATGAGTCCGACGGATTCTTGCTGACCTACAATGAATTTTTCAAAGGCGGTGCACCACTCAAAAGTGATACTACCGACCAGAAGAAAACCAATGCCGACCGTGCCAACAGCTATGGTACCCGAATAGCTTATTCGGAGCCTATCGGCAAACTGAGTATTGTTGAAGCCAGTGTTGGCTACGACTACAGCAGCAGCCGGCAAGAGCGCCTCACATTCGATAAAAAGGACGGTAAGTACGATGTGTTGAACAATCAGTTCAGCAACGATTTCAAGTTTAAAACCAACACCCAGCGTACTGGCCTTGGCTACCGGTACAATGGCAAAAAGCTCACCTTCGGACTGGGTTCCGATATTGCCTTTACGCAATGGAAGCAAGATGATTTGTTCAGAGACACGACGCGGAATTTTGAGTTTGTGAACTTGTTTCCGCGGGCCAATATGAGCTACAAACTGGGCCAGTACAGCCGTCTGCGTTTTGAATACAACGGTAATACACAGGCCCCCACGGCCAACCAACTGCAGCCTGTGGCCGACAACACTGATCCGCTGAATATTTTTGTGGGCAACCCTGCATTGCAGCAGGCTTTCAATCATCGCATCGAGTTGAACTACAACTTCTGGAAAGTGCTGGACAATTCGGGTTTTTGGATGGGTATGTGGTTTAGCCCCACGGCCAATGCCTTCAGCACCCGCGACAATGTAGATACCCTGGGTCGTAAAATTTTCCAAACGGTAAACGTAGATGGGAACTATAACCTAAGCAGCTATATGGGTTATCATTTCCGCATCAAGAAGCTTGATCTTGAGGTAGACCTGAACGCCAATCCATCGTTCAATCGCAATACCAACTTTGTAAACGGCGTAGAAAACAGGACCAATAACACCAATCTCGATTTCGGTTATCGAATCAGCAAGGCTGTCGAGAAAAAGTTCTACCTCGATATCAACCAGCAGTTTGGCTACAATCGCAGTACGTCATCCATCAGGCCCGATGTGCGTACTACATTCTGGACCGGATCGGTGGGTATGAACGCTACGGTAGAAGCGATCAAAAACCTGAACCTGAACACCAGTTTTGATTATAATTGGCGGCAGCGCACCGAGGTATTTACCAATAACAACAATGCCTTTATCTGGAATGCATCAGCCGAGTACAAAGTGTCGAAAAAGAAGGACCTGCGCCTGGGTATCCGGGTCAATGATATTCTGAACCAGAACATCGGTTTCCGCCGAAACATTAATACCAACTTTGTAAGTGAGCAAACTTACAATGTTATCCGTCGGTTCTGGATGCTCACTTTCCAGTGGAACTTCAACAAGGGACCACAAAAAGTAGACAGCGATGAGTTCTGATCATTCTAAATTGTAAAAACACACGAATCATGCGTATGCGAATTGGTGTACTGATAGGAGGGCTGCTGCTGGCAGCGGCACCTTTGTGGGCGCAGCAGCGCTTTATAGCCACCGGCGTTATTGAGTACGAAAAGAAGGTAAACATGCACAAGCTGATTGAAGACAATACATGGACCCGCGAAATGAAAGAGCAAATGCCGGTGTACCGTGTATCGTATTTCAACCTGCTGTTTGATAGCACCCAAAGTGTGTACAAAGCCGGTAGAGAAGTAGCCGACGATAAGTGGAAAAACTTTTGGGGAGCCGACGACAACGGCGACAATATTGTGCATCAGCAGTTTGCTACCGGCACCTCTACCATGCTCAAGCAGGTGTTTGAAAAAAAGTACCTCATTCAGGACTCAGCCATTCAGATAGAATGGCGCATTACCGACGAAACCCGCACCATTGCTGGTTTTGACTGCCGCAAGGCGGTGGGCAAAATGTTCGATTCCTTGTATGTGGTGGCCTTCTACACCGATCAGATCATGGCACCTGCCGGCCCTGAGCAATACAGTGGTTTGCCGGGTACTATACTTGGGTTGGGTTTTCCTCGGTTTTACACCACCATTTTTGCTACCAAGGTAGAGCTGAAGGTGCCAGCCCCAGCCGAACTGACCCCTCCTGCTAAAGGGCAACGCATTAAGCGCCGCGAACTAATGACGCAGATAAAGGAAGTGTTTAAATGGGGAAGCGAAGAGGAGCGCCAAAAAGGATTTTGGTCGGTTATTTTATAGA
>JALOMC010000235.1 GCA_025455665.1 Chitinophagaceae bacterium
GGTATGGAGGCGGTAGCCCGCTCGCAGGCGGCCGGCCTGTGGCACCTGACCGATGCCGCCGATGCGCTGGAAGTGCCGGCCGGACTGCGCACCCTGCTGCAGCAGCAGCCTGGTGCCCACGCATTTTTTGAAGCGCTGCCGCCCTCGGCACGGCGCTTTGCGCTGCGGTGGATAGCGCTGGCCAAAACCGACGCCACCCGTAGCCGGCGCATGGAGCAGGTAGCCAACCTGGCAGCAGCCGGCCGAAGAGTACCGGGCAGCTAAGCCCAATAAAAAGGAAACAGGATGAAGCAAACAGGAAGTGCCGACCTGAAACTGATGGGGGGCTATATACCCGATTGGCTGTTTGGCCGCATGGTAGCGCTGGCCCGCCCGGTGGTAGAATCGGTGGTGCTGCAGTACGGTTGGGAGGGCTTTTTGCAGCGCTTGAGCGATCCATACTGGTTTCAGGCCTTTGGGGCCGTGATTGGGATGGACTGGAACTCATCGGGGGTGACTACGGCTGTGATGCGGGCCCTGAAACAGGCCCTGAACCCGGTGGCACACGAGCTGGGCATGTACGTGTGTGGTGGCAAGGGCACCGATGCTACCAATACCCCCCACGAGCTGTTGGCCATAGGCGACAAAACCGGCATTGACGCCGATGCGCTGGTGCGGTGCTCTAGGCTAAGCGCCAAGGTAGACAGCGCAGCCGTGCAGGATGGCTTTCAGGTATACCTGCACTTTTTTGTACTGACGGCCGATGGAGGCTGGGCCGTGGTGCAGCAGGGCATGCGGCCGGCCGATGGGGCTGCCCGGCGCTACCACTGGCTGTCGTCGGCCATCCGCTCGTTTGTAGAAGAGCCGCATGCGGCGGTGTGTGGCGAGGAGCTGGGCCCGATACTGAACCTGACCGACCGTGCCGCGGCGCCCACCCGCCAGGGCATATTGCAGCTGGCCGCTATGCCGGCGCCGGCCCTGCAGCAGGCCTGCCGCCACCTGCGCATGCCCCGGCACGATGATGTAAGCGCTGCCGATGTAAACCTGAAGCGCCTGACAGCCATTTTGCACCTGGCTTACCAGCAAGACATTGGCCAATTTGAAGACCTGCTGCTGCTGAAGGGGCTAGGTGCCCGCACCCTGCAATCGCTGACGCTGGTGAGTGAGGTCATCCATGGTACGCCTTCGCGGTTTGCCGACCCGGCCCGCTTTAGCCTGGCCCATGGCAGTAAAACGGCCAAGCCCTTTGCGGTGCCTACCCGGGTGTACGATGAAGTGGTGGTGCAGCTGCAAACAGCGGTAGCAGCGGCGCGGCTGGGCCACACCGACCGGCACCAGGCCATTGGCAACCTGAGCAAGTGGGCGGGCCGGCTGGAGGCCCGGGTGGCGGCGCCCGTATCGTTTGATGCCTATCTCCAATTCGAAAAGCAACAATCGCACCGGCATGGTGGCCGCAGCCTGGATGGGTGGGTGGCCCCACCGGCCTGATGCCCCCACCCTGAAAGCCGGCCAACACGGCGCCTGCCCGGCCCGAAGCCGGCAAACGCCGCTGCTCCCTGGGCTCATTGCGCCAGCAGGGCGGCCAGTGTTTTCTTCACTGTGGTATCGCCGGGATCCAGCTGCAGGGCCTTTTGGTAGCGTTCGATGGCGGCTGCTTTTTGCCCCTGCTGGTGGTGGTAGTCGCCCCAGCGGGCCTGCACAATGGCCGAGGCCGGATGCTGCTGCTCGGCCACTTGTAGCAAAATGCGGGCCGCCATATAATCGGCCGGCTTTTTCTTCAGCGCCTCATAAGCCATGTAGGTGAGCTGATATTCGTTCAGCCGCAGCGCTCCAAAGGCTTGTAATGCTGCTTCTGTATTGCCCTGCTCCAGGTATTCATTGGCCGAAAATTCCTGCGGTCCCATTTTGGGCATCGGCTGGTTTTGCCATACGGTTTGCAGGCCGGAAATGCTGCCCTGCGCATTTCGCTGAAAGAATGCCTTCACATTAAAATCAGTGAGCACCAGGGTATCGGCCGAAATGGGAAAGCAATAAATGTCGCGGCCGTTGTTGATCCGCTCTACCAGGTAGTCATTTTCACGCCGCAGGTACAGCACCTCATTGGGGCCCATGCGGTAGCGGCCAGCCATACTATCAAGGGTAGCGGCCGGCAGCCGCACCGGTTGTACAGCATCGGGCAAAAAGTGCGGCCAATGGTACACACTGGCCACCGCCCGGCGTATTTCCTTGCCAATGCCATTTTGATCGTCGCCACTGTTCAGCATCACTATCACGCCATTGCCGCCGTGTACGCTGGCGATGCCGTAGGCCAAAAAGCCAGCATTTACGCCGGTAAATTCGAAGTATAGACCTGAAGAGTCGGTGTTGTCGGACCGCTGGATGAGGAAGGGCCCGATGCCCATTTCTTCGCGGTAGGTGCCGTTGCTTACCGCTACCTGCCGCGTCATCATTTGCAGGGCAGTGCTGCGCTGCAGCAGCTGGCCTTTTCCTTTTACCGATAGTTGCAGATCAATGAAAAACCGCGCCAGATCGGCCGGTGTACTGTATAGCCCTGCTGCCGCCTGCTGCGGGTACACATAGGGCATGCCCATAAACCACGATGCCTGTGAATAGGCCCATGCGGCATGCTGTTGCAGCGCTGGCGGTAGTGGCTGTTCAAATGTGGAGTGCTGCATACCCAGCGGTTTAAACACCCGTTGGTCGGTGAGTTGGGCAAACGGCTGGCGGGTAACATCCATAAGGGCCAGCTGCGCTACCATGCTGCCGCCGCCCGAGTAGCGAAACTCCTTTTTCGGCGCACTGTTTACCACTACGCCCCGGGTTTCGGCTATCGAATCGCCGCGCAGCACGGCCAAAATATCGGGCAGGGGATGTTTATCCGGGCTAAACCCGAAATAGGATGTTTGCGAAGTACCTGCGGTATGACTCAGCAGCATACGCAGCGTAACCGGTGTTTGGCGGGTCAGCTCGTTTTCGGGCAGCTGCCACGAGCGGAGGTAGCGGTTGATGGGACTATCGAGGCCAATACTACCCTGCTCCGCCAGCTGCAGGGCGGCGGCGGCCATCACCAGCTTGCTGATGGAACCTGCCGAAAACATGGTTTGCGTATCTACCGGTATACGGCGGCTGCTATCGGCCCAGCCATACCCTTTGGCCCAGTCTATTTTGTACCGATGAATAACGGCAATGCTGAGGCCCGGCACGCCGTAATACCGCATGCGCTCTGCCAGGTTCCAGCCAGCAAAGCCATTGACCGGTACATAAGGCATCAGGCTGTTTTCTACCAGCTGTATGCGCTGCTGTAGCTGGCCCGGCTGGGCATATAGCGAAACACTCAGAAGTGTGAACAGGATGAGAAAGCGAGTGGATATCATGGGAAACGGAGATGAAAGAAGTGAAAGAAAAGTGGACTGTTGACTAGGAGCGCCGCCTGAACTGTACGCCTAGGATGCGGCCGCCCTGCAGCAGTAGGGTACCGGGCTGGCTGGCCGGCAGCTCAATGGCATAGCCACCCCCCAGCAGCAGCCGCGGCGATACCAGCGTGGCCCGGTTGGTATCGGCCCCTATCAGCAGGCGGTACTCGCGGCCCTGTACCGGTTGCAGCTGCAGGGTCAGGTCCAGTTCGTCATTATAAAAAGAACCGCTGAGCTGGCTGGCATCAAAGCCGCTCCAATGGGCCTGCACCCGGCTGAGGGTGTAAGGGGCGTGGCTAGGGTGATGCGCCGTGACGGTATACTGCCCGTCAGCCTGCCGGTGAAAGGATAATTGAAAGCTGTTATCGCCTACCTGCTGCCAGGTATTGCCATCGCGGCGTTGCAGCATTACATCTGAGCGGCCCTCGCGGCGCAGCCGCAGCTGGTCGTTTTCGGGCACAAACTGAAAGCGGAAATAGTCTGGCGTGAGGTATATACCCTCCACCTCGGCGGCTTGCAACTGCTGGCCATTGGGCAGGGCTGGTTGTGCTTCGGGCAGGCTGGACGGTAGCCCCAGCACAGCATCGGCCAGCTGCCGGGTTTGCTGGGCGGGTATGGCTTTACCGGTATTTACCAGGGTCAAAAACACCCAGCCCTGCCGTGGAAAACGCAGCACGGTAGCCTTCCAGGCGCCGGTAGCCCCTTCATGAAACACACAGGGAAGCCCTTTGTACACGCCCTGCTCCAGTCCGAAACCATAGGGCTGTTGGGCCGCGGTATCAGGAAAACTTTGCAACTGGCGCAGTACGGCCCGGGGTACTGCTGTGCGGCCACGGCCAGCCAGCAGCTGCTCCCAGCGTACCTGGTCACGCAGGCTCGAAAACAGGTTACCATCGCCGGTAATTCGCCATTGCCAGCGGTAGGTGGTCCAGGTATTGAAGTTGAAATAGGCGGCAGCAACAGGCCCTGCCAGCGGCATTGCCCCGTCTTCAAAGCGGGTAGCCGGCATGCCCAGCTGATCAAAAAGTCGCTGCATATATGCGGCAAACGGCTGTCCTCGTAGTTTTTCTACCACCAGGGCCAGCAGGATGTAATTGCTGTTGCTATACAGGTAGCGGCTGCCGGGCTCAAAGTTGAGCGCCTGCTGCCGCTGCAACAGGGCCAGGGCATCGGC
>JALOMC010000018.1 GCA_025455665.1 Chitinophagaceae bacterium
GCCGATGTGCTGAAAAACAAAGTACGGCAATACAAACCGGGGATGAAGGAATGATGATTTATGATTTATGATTAAAGATTGGAAAGTGATTAGTGAGTGGTGATTGATAAATGAGGATGTTGCTCTACTGCGCCAATCAGCGCTAGCCACAGGAAACTCAGCGGAATGATGATTTTTGATTGGTGATTGATGGGGATTCGCATTTGGATGCCTGTCTTGTATGCAGCAATCGAACTACAGTAAGAAATAAGGAATAACAGCATAGAGAACAAGGAATCAATAAGTAGGAAAGCTTCCACATCAAATTCAGATTTCCTCTGCGCCTCTGCGAGAAATAATTTCCCGCTGATTACGCGGATGAACGCAGATGAATACAGAAAAGTTTCTCGGCGCCAATCAGCGCTAGCCACGGGAAACTCAGCGGAATGATGATTTTTGATTGGTAATTGATGGGGATTCGCATTTGGATGGCTGTCTTGTATGCAGCAATCGAACTACAGTAAGAAATAGGGAATAACAGCATAGAGAACAAGGAATGAATAAGTAGGAACACTTTCATATCAAATGCAAATTTCCTCTGCGCCTCTGCGAGAAATGATCTCCCGCTGATTACGCGGATGAACGCAGAAAAAAATCTGCCATTCCCACTGCATTGCTGCGAGAAAGAAACGCTATGCGTTTCAAACTGGTAACCTATCCTTTCCGATCTGCTATGGTACCCGTACATTTTTGAGCCCTGTGCAATAAATAGCCAGCTGTATAACTTGGCGGAATAAATACGAGTGTCGGCCTTCTGTGATTTGTTAATAATACACAAATACATGTAAGCGTTTCTCAGATATCGATCAAACATTTGGTTTCGCTAAAGGCGAAAGAGGATATTCGGACAAACCTTTCCGACATGGCCAGTCAAAAAAAATCACTACTCTCAGAAGCCGCCTTGTTTGCAGCAGCACCACTCACGCCCTTTTTGGTAATGCAGCCCACGCCTGTAAAAGCAGTAGTCACCAATTATTACCAATACGCCGGTAGCTATACCAGTTCGTGTTACCCCCGTCCGGTAGTAAAATAACCCACCATGCAGATCATTACCTGAACAGTGCGCCTTGGCCTGCTAACCCTTGCCTGTCGGGGCCTCTTTTACCTCAGAAAATTCTTATAGATGAAATACACTTCACTTTTGCTATTCATCGCTTCATCAGCATGTGGACAAGCCAGCAACAACAAAGGCGAAAGTAGAAACCTCACTTTCAATCGATTTCCACAAGAGCAAAGGGTAGAACTCCAAAAGATTTCTAGTTTACCACATACCCTTGCGTTCAATTTGTTTGAACACGACAACAGATTGTACTTCAATAGTTTTGAAACGGGTCAGCGACTGCTGTATGTATATGACTTGCAACAACGTGCTTTGGTCGATTCAATGTTTAGAAGGGGAACAAACGAATGCGAGGCCTTGCTCCCATTTTCCGCAGGTATCCTGCCCAATCAGATCGTTTGGTTTTTTGATCCTATGTTGGCCAGAGTGACGCGGCAGCAATTAATGAGCGACAACCGCCAACAAAAAGCGAATATGTGCAAGCAGTACGAACTGCCGCAAGGCTACAAGTACCTGCAACTAGCTGACACGAATACCGCCTACGCCGTAAAGGATATTCAGATGAAGGGCAAAATATCGAGAATCAACTTTCAGACCGGCGCTGAAACACCGCTGTTCGGAACATTTCAAAACAAGCCTGCAGGCTTGAGTGAGGCAGCCTGGCACAACGCCAACACGGGTGCTCTGCACTTCTCGCCGTCGAAGCAAATAGCCGTACTGGCCAAAACCAGCCTTGACGAAATAGAGATTTTCGACCTGCGACACGAAACATCGATTACTGTAAAGGGGCCTGAACAACTGAAACCTTCGTTCAAACAAATAAGTACTCCCGATGGCGACTTCCTCGATCTCACGAAAGAGAACAGAAGAGCCTATCTCTTAAGTGGCCAACTGACTGATCACTACATCTATTTGTTGTACTCCACCGCATTTGAAATGACCGATGGGGTGGATTATGGCAATATTATCCATGTATTTGACTACAACGGAAATCCGGTTAAGAAAATAACGCTGTCCGCTAAGATTTCTGCTTTTTACATCTCCGAAAAAGCAAAATCCATCTATAGCATCTCACCGGTTGATGGGACTATTTCAAAAGGAGCACTTTGATCGATGATGCCACATATCCACGTACGCCTCCAGGAAGTGTGTTGCTTGGTACCAGTAGGCGCTATGAGTAAAAAGAGAGGAACATGAACAAAACAGTGAAAAAACACAAAACAACAGCTGCCGGCTCTCTTATTGGAGCAGTTTTAAAACTGAACAAGACGTTATTAATGTATTAAATCAGTTTTTGGTGCAAAAAGCAAACTAACCGATTCCGAAAAGATTTTGCCACTTCAATACCTATTTCGCCATGAGCCTGATCATAGTCCCATTCCGAAAAAAGAGCGCCAACACGCTGCGTATTTTATTCACCCTTTCTGTGCTTTCGTTTGCTGCCACAGCACAGACCGATGAGCCTATTCAATATGCCATTAAGTACAAATTTGTACATATAGATGATACTACAAAGCCAACAATGCCTGTACGGAGTAGCATGCTACTGCGAGTGTCTAAGAGCATTAGTCGGTACGGAACCATCAAAGAAGCTGCTGATTTCGACAACGCAAGGAGTAGCCAAAATAACCTGTCAGCCGCGGCCACTGATGCACAAAGTGTAGTTGGTCAGCCATTGGCAATAGTGCCTATCAACCCGCTTGAAAACGAGACAATATACCAACTGATCTCAAAGAAGATGCTGGTGAAGTTGGCCATCATTTTTGCGCAAGAGTATATAGTAGAACAACCTGCTCCCGTTTTTAATTGGCGCATACTACCTGAGCAAAAGAAGATTGGAAACTACGTATGCCAGAAAGCGGCCGGTACATTTGCCGGGCGAAATTATACGGCCTGGTTTGCGCCGGCTTTGCCGTTTTCAGTCGGTCCGTGGAAGTTGGGTGGTTTGCCCGGCCTCATACTGGAAGCAGCCGACCAAAAAAATCAGGTTCAATTTCTTTTCGATGGTTTTCAGGAAACCTCTGGCCAATTGAATAGCACAAAAATTGGATTTCGGCCTGTGAAAATATCGGACAAACAACTTGAAAAAGCAAAGAGCCAATTTAATAAAGACCCAGGCAAAACAGCACAAAGCATGCTAGGTTCGGGCGATGACGCCACGGTATCGGTTGTATATCAGGGCTATCACGGCGAAATGCTTTCGGAAAAAGAAGCCCAGAAACTGTTAGATGAACAAAGGAAAAAGACCATCAATAATCCTATTGAGCTAATCAAACAATAAAGATATCCGTACAATACCCACCAATTGGATTGCAACATTGGTATAAGAAGCATCGTCCTGATCATTTGCGTTTTCGCAATAAGTTCAAACGTATCCAAAGCGCAAACTGTATCTGTAGCTGGTACCGTGTTGGACTCTGCTACTCAACGGCCCATAGCAGATGCCAGCGTTGTGATTCTTAGCGATAGCGGGCTCATTTACCAATTCGCTTTTACAAATGATTCCGGTCGATTTTCCATCACGATAGCCGATGGAATACGTACTGAACGTCTCCGGCTTTCGGCGAGCATAATAGGCTACGCAACCGCTGTCATCTCTCTTCATCCTTTACGAAATTCATACAAAATATTGCTGCGCCCAACGGTGAAAGCATTGCAAGAAGTAGTTGTAAAGGATAGAAAACCATTGGTGATAAAGGATGATACTTTAAGCTACGATGTAAAAAAGTTTTCGCAACCTGAAGACAGGAGTATCGGAGATGTGATACGCAGAATACCAGGTGTAACGGTGGACGGCGACGGAAGTATCAGCTATAACGGCAGAGCTATCTCCAACCTTTTTATACAAGGCGATGACCTGATGGATGGCAGATACGGAGCCGCCACCAGAACCATTCCGAAAGATCAGATAAGCAGTATTGATATCCTGCTGAATCACCAGCCAATCAATGTACTTCGAGGCAAAATGCATTCCGACGATATCGCTATCAATCTTACCCTTAAAGATCCTAAAAGAATGAAGATGAGTGGGAATGCCACAGTAGGCGGCGGAGCCCCTTCCCTTTTCGATGGCGAGGTATCGACTATTCTTTTAAACGAAAGGATTAAAATGCTCAATGCTATCAAAACCAATAATACCGGAGTTGGATATGAAAATGAGATACTGCAACACACCAGGGAGAAATTGCTACGTGAAAATGGTACAACAAAAAGTAATCGGCTGTTATCATCTGCCTTAGCGCCCAATCCTGATATTCCACAGGCATACTATTACAGAAACAACTCCACTCTTTTCAATCTCAATAATCTTTTCAAAACGAAGGACAGCATTCAGCTAAGTATGAATTTCAATGCCCTTATAGACAAAAACAACTATGAATTTGAAAAGCGCTTGGGAAACATTGTGTCAACAGGAGATACGATTGTATTTGACGAAAGCCAGCAAGTGACTCGAAGACTACATGGCGTGAACGGAACGCTTACCATTCAGGCTAATAAAAAGCACTCTTTCGTTTCAAACAACCTGCGCATCATGTACGATGGGAATTCGGAAAATAGCACACTCATCTTCAACCGGGATAGCTTTCCGCAAAGATTAAGATCAGACTTCCTCGACGTTTCCAACGATTTTTCCATGATTCCCGGGTTACGGACTAAAAATCTACTCAGACTAAATTGGTACGTCCATTACCGGCGGCGGCCAGAACAGCTCAATATCTTCAGAGGAATACATCAGCAAGTACTCAATAACGGGCAACTGTACAGAGATGCGGAGCAGTCTGTCAGCTTGCCGTCATTCTTTTCCAATGCTTCCGCTTCTTACTTCGTTATCAATCAGTCGAGACTAAGGCAATTGTATAAGCTGAATCTTATTACAGAAATTGAGACCCTTAAGTCTGCTATCAGCTTGCATCAGTTGGACGGTAGCAAAACCTTGTATGCCGGTGATCAGGGAAATAATATTACCTGGAACAGACATTTACTTCAGGCTTCGGCTGAATATACATACGAACAAGATTCATGGCGAGCAAGCGTTTCAATTCCGGCGACTGTTCAACAGATTACTTTTGCGCAACGCGGTTTACCAAACCTTCCGCCAACCAACCGCCTCCTGTTCAACCCGAAAATCGATATTAATTTCTATGTAAATAGAGAAGATATCATCTCTTTCAATTACTCTTTTGAAAATCGCTTTGGCGACATTCGACAAATTTATCAGGGACTGATGCTGGTTAATTTTCGATTCCTCAACTTGAATACCCCAGTGGTGCAAGAACTCAAAAACAGCAGCTTTCAGCTACGCTATGATTTAAAGAGAGCCATCAAATTATTTACAGCTTCGGCTCAACTAAAATTTGATAGAATTTCAGCTAATACATTACCAGGCTCCGTTTTTTCTGATAATGTGCAGCAAACTATCCAACTACCTATTCCGAATAATCAAAATCGACTATCTGCAACGGCTCAATTGAGTAAGTTCTTTTTCCAGCCCAAAATCAAAATTTCTTCGTTGGTGGGCTGGAGTAGAGATTTTGATAATCAGATCATCAACAACTTCAAAAGACGGTTTGCCAATGACGCCTTTTTCGGAAATTTTTCTTTGGAGGGGACCATTAAAGGGAAGTTTGCTTATCAATATTCGGGGAGCTTTTTTCGAAGTAGAAGTTTTGAACCAACTAGTAATCCTGCTTCTATCTCCAATAGATTCCGGAGGTTGGAGCAATACCTATCTTTCGGCTATACGTTCAAGCAGTTGTTTGCAACTGTAAAAGTGAGGCAAATTACCGCCCGCCAAAGTGGTTTAAACCCAATCTTGTTTTATGCTACTGATGCCACTTTGCGTTACCGCTTGAAAAAAATGAAGTCTGAAATAACCCTCGATGTTACCAACTTGTTGAATCAAAAAGAGTATGGAGTTTTCGCCGTGTCTTCCAACCAGTTCAGTGTAACAAGTTACCCATTGCGCACCCGGATGATCATTGGAAGGTTTTCCTTCAACTTTTGAAACCTGGTTAGCACAGAAATAAATCAGACATATAAAAAGGTCGGCCAAATCAGAAGAACGGAGGCCCCTTTTTCACCGTGCAGTGCTCGCAACAGCTTTGTCGGCCCATCAGGCTTGAGCAGTCCGTTCTCAGCGTAATTAATAAGCCATCAATTGCTTGATACAGTTTTTCAACCGGCTCTTTGCCAAAAATTGTTGCTCCAACTGCAGGTTAAACGGAATAGGCGTATCGAGCGAAGCGCAGCGCAGCACCGGCGCATCCAGCAGGCTGAAGCAGTGCTCGCCAATCCAGGCGCTGATCTCGCCACCAAGCCCGCCTATCAGGGTGTCTTCGTGCAGTACCAATACTTTGCCGGTGGCGGCTACTGCCGTGCGGATAGCATCGTAGTCGAGGGGCAATAAGGTGCGCAGGTCGGTGATGTGCAACGATACCTCGGGGTGGCGCTGCTGGTACTCGAGGGCCCAATGTACACCGCTGCCGTAGGTAATCACGCTGATGTCGGTGCCAGCCTGCACCAATCGGGCTTTGCCAATTTCGACCTCGTAGTAGTGTGCCGGCACCTGCCCGCTGATGCCGCGGTACAGCGCTTTGTGCTCAAAGTACATCACCGGGTTGGGATCATTGATGGCAGCAATGAGCAGGCCCTTGGCATCCATGGGGGTAGCAGGATACACTACTTTCAAACCGGGCGTATGGGTAAACCACGCCTCGTTGCTTTGGCTATGAAAAGGACCCGCCCCCACGCCGGCGCCGGTAGGCATGCGTATCACCACATCGGCCGGCTGGCCCCAGCGGTAGTGTATTTTAGCCAGGTTGTTAATGATCTGGTTGAAGCCCACCGTTACAAAATCGGCAAACTGCATTTCCATCATGCTTTTGTAGCCCTCCAGGCTCAGGCCCAGCGCAGCGCCTACAATCGCACTTTCGCACAAGGGCGTATTGCGTACCCGCTGTTTGCCAAACTGCTGTACAAAGCCTTCCGTTATTTTGAAAGCACCGCCGTACTCGGCAATGTCTTGCCCCATTAGTACCAGCTGCGGATGCACCTGCATACTTTGGTACAGGCCATCGCGGATGCCATCAATAAAGCGGCTGTTGCTTTCATCGGCTATCAGGCTGGCGGGTGCCAACGAAGGCACTACAAAAGCAGGAGTATTCGCGTATACATCTTGTAGTTCTTCCTCTTCATCCGGCATTATTTCGCTGGCGTCGTAGGCCTGCGCCAGCTCGTCTTCTATATGCTGCTTAAAGTCGGCTCGTATTTGCGCTACAGCATCGCTACTGAGCACGCCTGTTTGCAGCAGGTAAAATTCAAAATTGTTGACCGGGTCTTTCTTCTGCCATTCGTCAAACAAATGCTGGGGCACATACCTGGTGCCACTGGCTTCTTCGTGGCCCCGCATTCTAAAGGTCATACACTCTACCAGGTAGGGCCGCTGCTGCTGTATACAATAGTCTCGTACACCGGCCAGCGTATCTATCACCGTCAAAATATTATTGCCATCAATGGTCACGCCTTCCATGCCATAGCCGCGGGCTTTATCGGCCAGCTGTTCGCACCTGAACTGTTCGTTCACGGGTGTGCTCAGGCCGTATCCATTGTTTTCAATCACAAAAATCACCGGCAGGTTCCATACCGATGCCACATTGAGGGCCTCATGAAAATCGCCTTCACTGGTGCCGCCATCGCCGCTAAAAGCCACTGCTACTTTTTGTTCACCTTTTAGGTGCTGTGCCAGGGCTACCCCATTGGCCAGGGCCAGCTGCGGCCCCAGGTGGCTGATCATGCCGCAAATGTGATGCTCGGCGCTGCCAAAGTGAAAGCTGCGCTCCCGGCCCTTGCTGTAGCCGTCTTTATTGCCCTGCCATTGCTTAAAAAGCTTCGATAAAGGCATGCCGCGGCCGGTAAAAACGCCGAGGTTCCGGTGCAGGGGCATGATCCATTCATCGTGCTGCAGGGCATGTGCCACACCACAGGCAATGGCCTCTTGTCCAATGCCGCTGAACCACTTGGATATTTTGCCCTGGCGCAGCAGCACCAGCATTTTTTCCTCAATCAGGCGGGGCAGCAGCAGGCGCTTGTAGATATCGATGAGCTGTGCATCGGTCAAAAACTTACGGTCGTACATCATAGCAATCGGGACAAAAAGGAACGAAAGAGGGTGCAAGTTACCGGGAAAGGGACCAGCTTGGAGGGCCCCGGTACCCCTAGCGTTCGTTGGCCGTATGACCCGCCAGCAGCCAGCTTTGCAACCATGAATTGAGCATACTGAGCAAAAAACTAAACAGCAGGGCCCACCAAAACCCATCTACCCGAAAGCCCTCGAGCCAGCGGGCAGCCAGCAGCACCATACAGGCATTGATCACAAACAGAAAAAGGCCCAGCGTAAGTACCGTGACCGGCAGGGTAAGCAGTACCAGCACCGGGCGTATCAATGCATTGATGACCGACAGCAAAGCCGCTGCCAGCACCGCTTGCCAGCTACTGGCCACCTCTACACCCGGCAGTAGCCAGCCTAAAAAAACAATGACCACGGCCGATATCAGCACACGGGCTACCCACAGTTTCATACACGATCGTTTTTTAAGTACCACAGCAGCCGCTGCGGCAGGTCAAAATAGGCTGTTTTTACATCAAAGGCGACCGAACGGCACCGATGTTTAAATTTTGGTTTTAAAAATTATGCCCTAACATTGCAGCGAAATCTGACGACGGCCATTTGAGCTTTTCCTACCCAACGGCCGATTCTCCGCTCCGATTTTTATCCTCACTTCTTATTGCACTTCCCGCAAACCGAAAAGAAAAGTTCTACTCATTTTTTTGTATGTACGACATTTTGCAACTGAACGACATGCTCGTTCCTGAACTGGTTGATATTGCCGAGCAGTTAAAAGTTCCCAACGCGAAAAAGCTGGCCAAGCAAGACCTGATTTACAAAATACTGGATAAGCAAGCAGTACTGGAAAGCGCTGCCAAAGCTGATGATGCCGAGGGCGAAAAGCCCCGCCGCAAGCGCATAGTAAAGGCTACCACCGCCAATGTGACCGAAGAGGCCGAAGTGATGGAACCCAGCCAGCCGGCTGCGCCCCCCGCCCCGGCTGCCGAAGCACCTGCTGCCGCCGAGCCCGCCCGTGGCAAGAAGCCGGCGCAGGCCAAAAAGCAGCAAGGTCGTAAAAACGCTCCCAAAGAAGCCGAAGTGCCGGCCGCTGTGCCCGCAGCTGCACCGCCTGCCCCCAAAGCCGACGATGATGCCAAAGGCGCCAAACGCCCCAAAGTAGCCGGCCCCATTTTGGACGATGGCGAAACCGTGGAAAGCATTTTCCGCAGTGCCCTCAGCAGCCTGGATGCCCCTGCCGAACTGACCGAGGCCGACCTGGCCGCTACCGAAGAAGCCAACGGCAACGAAGAAACACCCGCCGAGGCGCCTGCACCGCAGCAGCAAGGGCGGCATCAGCAGCAGCGCTTCCAAAAGCAGCCGCCGAAAGAAAATAGTTTCAATGTAGAGTACGATGGCTTGGTAACGGCCGAAGGCGTGCTGGAAATGATGCCCGATGGCTACGGCTTTTTGCGCAGCAGCGACTACAACTACCTGAGCAGCCCCGACGATGTATATGTAAGCCCCGCACAGGTAAAACTGTTTGGCCTGAAAACCGGCGATACCGTATTGGGCGAAGTGCGTCCGCCCAAAGAAGGCGAAAAATATTTTGCGCTGGTAAAGGTGGACAACATCAACGGCAAGCGCCCCGAAGAAGTACGCGACCGTGTCCCCTTCGACTACCTCACGCCACTGTTCCCTTATCAAAAGCTCAACCTGTTTACCACTGCTTCTAACCTCAGCACCCGCATCATCGATTTGTTTACACCCATTGGCAAAGGCCAACGGGGCCTGATAGTGGCGCAGCCCAAAACGGGTAAAACCATGCTGCTGAAGGAAGTGGCCAACGCCATTGCCGAAAACCACCCCGAAGTGTACATGATGGTGGTGCTGATAGATGAGCGGCCCGAAGAAGTAACCGATATGGAACGCAGCGTGAAGGCCGAAGTATTGGCCAGCACCTTTGACGAGCCGGCCGATAAGCACGTAAAAGTGAGCAGCATAGCGCTGCAAAAAGCCAAGCGCCTGGTAGAGTGCGGACACGATGTGGTCATTCTGCTCGACTCCATTACCCGCCTGGCCCGTGCACACAACACCGTAGCGCCGGCCAGCGGCAAGGTGCTGAGTGGTGGTGTAGAAGCCAATGCCATGCAAAAGCCAAAGCAGTTTTTTGGCGCCGCCCGAAAAATTGAAAATGGCGGTTCACTCACCATTTTGGCCACGGCCCTTATTGACACCGGCAGCCGGATGGATGAAGTGATCTTCGAAGAATTTAAAGGCACCGGCAACATGGAACTGCAGCTGGATCGCCGCCTGGCCAATAAGCGCATCTTCCCGGCTATTGATCTGGTAGCCTCCAGCACCCGCCGCGATGATCTGCTGCTGGACAAAGAGGTGGTAAGCCGCATGTACCTGCTGCGCAACTACCTGGCCGACATGAACCCCGAAGAAGCCATGAGCGAACTGATGAAACGCATGCGGGGTACCAAAGACAACATTGAGTTTTTGGCCAGCATGAACCGATAACAATAGTGTGTTGATAACAAAAAAAGCCTGCATTATTTGCAGGCTTTTTTGTCGGGAGGCATTGCAGGCGGCTTATTCTTCTACCTCTACCACCCCACCGCTGATGGCAAACTTCAGTGCATCGGGTGCGGCCACCTCTTTCAGCAATTTGATGCGGTCGCTTTTGACAAAATACAGCGTACCGGCCACAGCGTAGCTATTGGGCACGTATACGGTTACATACTCCTGCATGCCAAATTGCTCCAGGTCTTCATTGGTCACAAAGCCTACCTGCCATACATCGGGCTGCAGCACACTTACCAGTACTGCCTTCTGAAACTTGCGCTTTTTGCCAGCAAAAGCCTCCGAAAAATCTTTGACAAAGGAGTAAATGGTTTTAACGCCAGGCGTACGCTCCAGCGCATGATCGAAAAAGCTGAGCAGGCGGCCCACTACAAAAAATGAGCTGATCCAGCCCACCAAAAGGATGCCTGCCATGACCAGCACAAAGCCCAGCCCGGGCAGGTAAAACGGCTTTTGAGGATCGCCCGATAGATTGATGTACACCGGAATCAGCCGGTCGAGCCAGCTGAACAGCTGGTACACAATGTACACCGTGATGCTGACGGGTGCCAGCACCAGAATGCCTTGTAAAAAATACTGAAACAGGTTGCGGGAGGTGAATTTGAACTGCATGGCCAAAAAAGGGCTACAGCGGCGCACGGCCGCCAGGCTGCCTGTTCAAAAATAACGGCCAACCAGCTTTGATAAACGGAAAATTAACCTGATGGAAACTTTGGGAGTGCTCAAAGTTTCCATAGTTTTGCCCGCCTTCAGGCTTATTGGACTATGGAACAAGCAGTATTGATTCGTGAAAAGGCCTTCGAGCTATACCGGCGGTTTGGCATCCGCAGCATTACCATGGACGATGTGGCAGGCCACTGCGGCATCAGTAAAAAGACGCTGTACCAGCACTATACCGACAAGGAAAGCCTGGTATACTCTGTGCTGGAGCACATGGTGCAAAAATCGGAGTGCCAATGCACCGAAATAGCGGCCGTGAGTGAAAACGCAGTGCACGAAATTTTTATGAGCCTTGATATGCTACAGGCCATGTTTGAGGGGGTGAACCCGGTAATGATTTATGACCTGCACAAGTACCACCAGACAGCTTACAAACGGCTGGAGAGCCACAAACACAGTTTTTTGTACAACATCACCCGCAAAAACCTGGAGCGAGGCATACAAGAAGGGCTTTTCAGAAGCGACATGAACGTGGAGATCATCACCCTGCTTCATTTGTACACCATCTCTATGACGTTTGAGCAGGAAACATTTCCCAGAGAAAAGTTCAGCCTGGTAGAAATGCAGATGCAAATCATGCTCCATTACGTATATGGCATTGCCTCGCCCAAAGGCATGAAAATGATAGAAAAATATAAACAGCAACATTTAAAACAGACTGCATAATGAAAACCACCTTTTGGAGGCTGCTATGCATGGCG
Source organism: Chitinophagaceae bacterium (assembly GCA_025455665.1). Taxonomy (GTDB): domain Bacteria; phylum Bacteroidota; class Bacteroidia; order Chitinophagales; family Chitinophagaceae; genus Phnomibacter. The sequence goes on from JALOMC010000018.1 coordinate 12,212, forward strand.
CTGCTGCTGGGTAGCAGCCCGCTGCACGCACAATCCGACAGCACACCACAACTGTACCGCCTCACAGCCCGCGAAGCCCTGGACCTGGCCATGAAGCGCCGCACCGAAATTTTGAATGCACAAATAGATGTGCAATCGCAAGACGCACTGAACCGCGAAATAACCGGCGCTGCGCTGCCGCAGGTAAAAGGCAACTTTGGCCTGCAGCGCAACTTTGCCATCCCCGTGACGGTACTGCCCGATTTTATTTCGCCCAGCGTATACGGTGTGCTGGAACGGGAGGATGTACGAGACGGCAACGGCAACCCCATCAAGTTCGACGGGGTCATCAACACCTTTCCGGCAGCCTTTGGGGTACCCTGGCAGGCGCAGGTAGGGGTGGGTGTACAGCAGCTGCTGTTTCAGCCCGACGTTTTTATAGGTCTTAAAGCCCGCAGCAGCGCTATTGAACTGTATAAAAATCAGCTGCTGGTGGCCGAAGACTCAGTAAAAAGTAATGTACTGCAAACCTACTATGGCGTATTGGTAACCGAGCAGGGCCTGCGCTTTGCACGGGAGAGCCGCGACCGGCTGGCGAAACTGTATGCCGATCAGCAGCAACTGTTTAATACCGGCTTTATAGAAAAACTGGATGTAGAAAAAACCAAGGTGAACCTGAACAATGTGAACAGCACTGTGACCAACCTGAAAAACCTGGTAGCACTCAGCTACGGCGGCCTCAAGTTTGCTCTCGGCATTTCGCAAAAAGATAGCCTGGTACTGACCGACTCGCTAAGCCTGACAGAGCTGAACCGCGATGTGCTGGAGATGGAAAATGGTTTCAAGTACGAAAACAGAAATGAAATAAAGGCCATCAATAGCTCGCAGGAACTGCTGGGCCTGCAGGTGCGCCGCTACCGCATGAATGCCTACCCTACAGTAGCCGCCTTCTGGAACCTGGCTACCAATGCGCAGCGGCTGAAATTCGACTTCTTTGACACCAAACAGCGTTGGTTCTTTTCCAACATTGCCGGCGTCAATATCAGCGTGCCGCTGACCGATGGATTGCAACGACGCTACAAGCTGAAGCAGGCTGAACTGGCGTATCAAAAAAGCAACAACAGCCTCGACCGCTTCAAGCAAGCCATCGATTTGCAAGTAGTAGCAGCCCGCACCACCTTTACCAATGCACTGCTGGCGCTGAACCAACAAGTGGAAAACAAAGAGCTGGCAGAAAAAGTATATGCCACTACCAAAATAAAATACGACCGCGGCCTCGGTAGCAGCTTTGAGCTGATACAAACTGAAACCAGCCTGCAAGATGCGCTGAACAACTACTACCAGGCCCTGTACAATGCTGTAGTAGCCCGCATAGGCTACCAGCGGGCCCTTGGCAAACTGTAATCCCTCTCTTTTCGAACCTACCAACCTAACTCCTCCACAACAAGACATTGTATGAAAACGATCCGTTATCAAACCATTATGCTGTTGGCGCTGGCTATACTGGCTGTGGCCTGCGGCAGTAGCAAAAAAGAAAACGAAGCCCTGCTGGGCGAAAAGAAAGCCGAGCTGGCCAAACTGCAAGGCGAAGCCAGTGACCTGGCCAAAAAAATAAGTACCCTGGAAGCTGAAATATTAAAGCTGGATACCGCTGCGGCTGCCGCTGCCGACAAAGGCAAGCTGGTAGCGCTGACCACCGTGGCGCTGCAGGACTTCAGCCACTTTATAGAGCTGCAAGGCCGGGTAGATGCCGACAATATCAGCTACGTAACACCGCGGGGCGGCCCGGGACAAGTGAAGCAAATATTTGTGCAGAAGGGCGATATAGTCCGTGTAGGCCAGCCCATTCTGAAGCTGGATGACCGCATCATTTTGCAACAGCAAGACCAACTGAAAAGTCAGCTGGCATTTGCGCAAGACCTGCTGCGCCGCCGCGAAGACCTGTGGAAACAAAACATCGGCTCGGAAGTGGAACTTCTAAGTGCCCGCAACAATGTAACCCAACTGGAAAAGCAGCTGGTAACACTGAAAGAGCAGTGGTCGATGACGAATGTAATGGCCGAAGTAAACGGTGTGGTAGACGATGTAATGGTAAAGGTGGGTGAGATATTTCAGGGTGGTCCGCAGATCCGCATTGTAAATACCTCGTCACTAAAAGTGGTAACGGATGTGCCTGAAAACTACCTGGCCAAAGTAGGCCGCGGCAGCAAGATTGAAGTGAGCGTACCGGACATTGCCAAAACCTACAACTCCAGCATCAGCTTTATTGGCGCCAGCATCAACCCCGCCACCCGCGGCTTCAGCACCGAAGCCAAACTGCCGGCCGACAATGCCCTGAAGCCTAATCAAATCGCCTTGGTCCGCATATTGGATTACGCAGCCCCCAATGCAGTGGTGGCGCCCATTAATGTGGTACAAACCGATGAAAAAGGTAAATACGTGTTTGTGGTAAGCCAGGAAGGCAAACAGTTGGTTGCCCGCAAAAAGCCCGTGGTCATTGGCCAGGTGCAAGGCAATTCGGTAGAAATAAAGGCAGGCCTTGCCGCCGGCGATCAACTGATTACCGAAGGCTACCAGGGCCTGTACGATGGGCAGAAAGTATCTACGACATTGTAAGCCTTGTATCCACAACACCCGCACCTATCTATTGCTGGCCTGTACAGCGCCGGCATCACAACTTAAAAATCCACTACAGTGACTGCATTAGAAAAACTGAAAGCAGAACTGGCCAAGATAAAGGAGTTCAAGCCCACCACCTGGTCGGTCAAGAACAAAACCTCCATCTACTTGCTGATGCTCTTTATCAGCATTTGGGGGATTGTCCAGTTCGTTACCCTGCCCAAAGAGCAGTTTCCCGATATAGTAGTACCACAGGTGTACGTGCAAACCGTGTACGTGGGCAATAGCCCCCGCGACATGGAAAACCTGGTGACCCGCCCCATCGAAAAACAATTGAAAGGCCTGAGCGGTGTGAAAGTGAAAAAGATCACCAGCACCTCGCTGCAGGACTTTTCGGCCGTGATAGTAGAATTTGACACGGATGTAAAAGTGGATGTGGCCGTACAAAAGGTGAAAGATGCGGTAGACAAAGCCAAAAAAGACCTTCCCAACAACCTGACGCAGCTACCCGTCGTGCAGGAAATTTCATTTTCTGAGTTTCCCATCATGTACGTGAACGTGAGCGGCAACTACGACCTGGTGAAGCTGAAAGAATATGCCGACCGCCTGAAAGACCGGATAGAGGAACTGGGCGAAATTACCCGGGTAGACCTGGTGGGTGCCCCCGAGCGGGAAATACAGGTAAACGTTGACAATTTCAAAATGCAAAGTGCAGGCGTCACATTTACAGATGTTGAAAACGCCATTGCCCGCGAAAATGCCGATATCAGCGCCGGCCTGCTGGAAGCTGGCACAATGAAGCGCAACCTGCAGGTCAAAGGCCAGTTCAAAAGCGCCTTCGACCTGTACAACGTAGTGGTAAAAAACAACCGTGGCGGTAGCATTTACCTCAAAGACCTGGCCGATATCCGCGATACCATCAAGGAAAAAGAGAGCTTCGCCCGCCTGGGTACCAATAGCGCCCCTGCGCAACCGGTTGTTACGCTCAATATCATCAAGCGCAGTGGCGAAAACCTGATCAACGCTGCAGATGGTGTGAAGAAGGTAGTAGAAGAACTGCAGCAAAATGAGTTTCCGAAAGACCTGAATGTCGTCATCACCGGCGACCAGAGCAAAACCACCAAGGCCTCTTTCAACGAGCTGGTAAACACCATTGTACTCGGTTTTATTTTCGTATTGCTGGTACTCATGTTTTTCATGGGTGTTACCAATGCGTTTTTTGTAGCGCTGAGCGTGCCGCTGAGCATGTTTGTAGCCTTCGTGTTTTTGCCCGTGGGCGATCTCATAGTGGGCACTGGCATTACCCTCAACTTCATTGTACTGTTTGCCCTG